>NZ_JAEQCE010000063.1:0-41400 GCF_020738665.1 Microcoleus sp. PH2017_08_TRC_O_A | reverse complement strand
GATCGCGTTTGAGGAAGGAACAACAGCACCGGAGATGATGTTGTTACCCAGCATCAAGGAACCAGCAACTGGTTCGCGGATGCCGTCGATGTCCACTGGAGGAGCAGCGA
This sequence comes from Microcoleus sp. PH2017_08_TRC_O_A, assembly GCF_020738665.1. Taxonomy (NCBI): domain Bacteria; kingdom Bacillati; phylum Cyanobacteriota; class Cyanophyceae; order Oscillatoriales; family Microcoleaceae; genus Microcoleus; species Microcoleus sp. PH2017_08_TRC_O_A. Next base: position 41,290 of record NZ_JAEQCE010000063.1, on the reverse strand, counting down.
TGAAGGCGATTACGTAACAGATTGTTGCAGTCAGCAAGGTAGGAATCATCAAGACTCCGAACCAACCTACATAAATGCGGTTGTCGGTTGATGTTACCCAGTTGCAGAATTGCGACCAGATATTGGCGCTTTCGCGCTGTTGTAAGGTTGCCGTCATGTGTTTATGATTGCTATTGGTTTTTCAATGTTCGGATGATGTCTCTATTATTAACGGTATCGTTAAGGTTTGTAAAGGCCTGTAACGACAGCTTAACTGATGAGAGTCATCAGGAAAGCTGATGAAACGATCCAGAGGCGAAAAAAGCCCATTATTTGGTGGAACCCGCACGCGAGTCCGTTGCGGACTGTGGTGCAAGATGCCAGATTGATGCTGTAGGGGCAATCCCTCGCAGTTGTCGCAATGTATATATATAGTGTTTTGTAGGGGACATCTTCCCCGTGGTAGCCGCGCGCGATCGGGATGCGGCGCTGTGTCTGAGCTTGGAAAATTGCCAAAAGAATATAGATGCGGGGCGGGGAATGCCAGTCTGAAGGGGACTCAGCGGGTTTTAAACAGCTTGTTACTCCAGTCATCTATATTATAAAAATGCTGTAGCAGTTGCGTGCGTAAGCCAGCTTCGATCGGGGTAGCGTTCGATCGACAATTCAACTCGTGCGATCGCCAATCTAGCGCACTGAGCCTTAATCAATAATTATCAAACCAGAGCGAGCAAATCCTCTCTAAAGTTAGTTGAAAAAAAATTAAATTGAGTTAATACTTATCAAAATAAACAACTATCAATACTTAATAAACTAACCACAAGAGAGTTAAACCCATGTCAGAAAATTATCTAGGATTAGATACAGAAGATTACGAGTCCCTCAAAAGCGAGATAAAAACCCTCAAAGCGCGCGTTGCCGAACTAGAGTCGGCATCGAAACCCGAACCCGCTATCGTTGCCAAACAAAAGGCGCTATTTGCTGTAGTGACCAAAATTCGCGAGTCGTTAGACTTAGATATTATTTTTCAATCAACCGCTCGGGAAGTTCGCCAACTGCTGAATGCCGATCGAGTAGCAATATTTCGATTTTACCAGCAGTCAGGATTTGACGACGGGGAATTTGTGTCAGAAGACGTGATCCCAGAGTTTCATTCAGTAAAAGCTGTAAAGGTGCACGATCACTGCTTTGGTAAACAATATTCAATGCGGTATCAGCAAGGAAGAATTCAGGCAGTCAATGATATCAATCAAGCCGGATTGAGCGATTGCCATATAGCTGTTCTTGCTCAATTTAATGTCAAAGCAAACTTAATCGTACCTTTAATCAAAAGAAATAAACTTTGGGGATTGCTCTGCATTCACCAATGTCGCGCCCCACGCCAGTGGCAGCAAGATGAAATTGACTTTGCCAGTCAAATTGCGGTGCATTTAGGAGTAGCAATACAGCAAGCAAAACTTTTAGATGAAGCTCATAGGCGGTCAACAGCACTCCAGACTACTCTAGAGGAGCAATTGCGAAAACGCACAGAAGAGCTGGTTAAGGAAGCAGACCGAGAACGAGCCATAACTCGGATGATTGATAAGATCCGCCAAACCTTAGATATGGAAACAATTTTCCAGACAGCAGCGACAGAAGTTCGCAAACTTTTGAATGTCGATCGCATTGCCATTTATCAATTCCGTGAAGACTATTTCGGCGACTTTATCTTTGAATCTGAATCGGGAAACTGGCCGAAATTGGTAGGCAGCGGCTGGGAAGATCCCTACTTAAACGAACACCAAGGAGGTCGATTCCGGTGTGCGGAAACCTTTATCGCTGATGATATCTACAATGCCGGCCAGAGCGATTGTCACATAGAAGCTTTAGAATATTTTGGTGTCAAATCCTGTGCGGTAGTTGCGATTTTTAAAGGAGAGAAACTCTGGGGATTGCTCAGTGCCTTTCAACACACAGGTGCGCGTCACTGGGAAGACACAGAAGTAAAGTTACTGAATCAAATTGCCACTCATTTGGGCGTGGCTTTGCAGCAATCCGAGTACCTAGAACAAATACAGTTTCAAGCTAAACAGCAGGCGAAAGCAGCCGAACAGGAACGCACATTAACTAGAGTAATTGAACGGATTCGCCAGACGCTAAATATTGACAAAATATTTAGCGCAACAACTCAAGAAGTACGGCAAATTCTCAATTGCGATCGGGTTGGAGTGTACCGTTTTTTTCCAAACTGGAGCGGGGAATTTGTGTCGGAGTCGGTAGCAGAAGGTTGGATACCTTTAGTAACTGATAAAATTAAAACAGTCTGGCAAGATGATTATTTACAAAAAACTGAGGGTGGCAGGTATCGCCATCAAGAAATTTTTGTAGTTGATGACATCTATAAAATTGGTCACTCTCCATGTCATATCGAAATTCTGGAACAAATTCAAGCCAAAGCATATTGTGTAGCGCCTGTTTTTGTGGGGGAAAATCTCTGGGGTTTGCTAGCAGCTTACCAGAACTCTGGTTCCCGTGAGTGGGAAGCAGGAGAAGTGAGGTTGCTGGCTCAGGTTGGCAGTCAATTGGGAGTAGCTATGCACCAAGCAGAATTGCTCGATCGCACTAAAAAGCAGTCCTGGGAATTGCGGACGACTTTGGCAGACTTAAATGCGATCGTTGACAATTTGGCTGACGGGTTATTAGTCACTGACATTGAAGCTAAAATTACCAGGTTTAATCCGGCACTGCTGGCGATGTTTGAATTAAAAGATGTTGACCTGAAGGGGAAAAAAGTATCCGAAATATTTCCTAAAAAATTAGCCCAATTGGTTGAGGCGACTGAACATAGAGAGGGAGAAATTGTGACGCTGGAAGTGGAACTAGAAAATTCTAGGATAGGTCAAGCTTTAGCGACCACTATTCTGAAAGAAGCGGTAAAAGACGAAGCAGATCGATCTCTAGGTTCGGTGATTTTGATTCGAGATGTGACGGTGGAACGAGAAGTTGACCGAATGAAAACTGATTTTCTGGCTACAGTTTCTCACGAACTGCGGACGCCTTTAACTTCGGTTTTGGGTTTTGCTTCGCTGATTAAAGAAAAACTAGAAGAAGTGATTGTTCCCGGAGTCGTATCGGAAGACAGAAAAATCAAAAAAGCTTTAAATAAAGTTGCAGATAATATTAACATTATTGTCTCAGAAGCTGAACGGCTGACATCTTTAATTAATGATGTTTTGGATATTGCTAAGATGGAAGCGGGGCGAGTTGAATGGCAGTTACAGCCGACAAATCCAGTGCAAATCTTAAAACAGGCGATCGCCGCTACGTCATCTTTATTAGAAAAGAATAATTTAAAGTTGATTAAAGATTTTAGTCCCGGACTGCCACAGGTATTAGTAGACCGGGATCGCATGGTTCAAGTCGCGATCAATTTAATCTCGAATGCAGTCAAGTTCACAGAATCAGGTTCTGTCACCTGTCGGGCAAGAGTAGAGGGTGACGAGCTGGTTATTAGCATTATTGATACTGGCATCGGCATTGCACCAGAAGACCAAAGCAAAGTTTTTGAAAGATTTAAACAAGTGGGAGATATCCTGACCGAAAAGCCTAAAGGCACTGGCTTGGGGCTGCCAATTTCTAAACAAATCGTTGAACACCACGGCGGTAGAATTTGGCTAGAAAGCGAGTTAGGCAAGGGCAGCACTTTTTTCTTTAGTATACCGCTAGTTAAAAATATTGAGTCGGTGGAAAAATGCAAAATTATCAATGATTTAATCGGGCAACTGAAACAGCAAGTGCTCAGCAGAACTCCGCTCGGCGTTAAAGGAGGCCAGCAACTTTTAGTTGTTGACAATGAGCCTAACATCCGAGATATATTGAGGCAGTCACTGGAACAAGAAGGATATAAAGTCGCGGAGGCAATTAACGGTAGAGATGCTATTTCTCAGGCTAAAGCAGTCAAACCGGATCTGATTATTTTAGATGTAATGATGCCTCACATCGACGGTTTTGATGTGGCGGCAGTTCTCAAAAATGACCCAGAAACTCGGGGGATTCCGATTATCATCGTGTCTCTAATTCAAGACAGAGACAGGGGCTGGCGTTTGGGAGTTGACAGGTATTTTACCAAGCCTATAAATATAGCGGGACTGTTAAAGGAGATCGGCTTGCTGCTGCGACAAGGGATGTCTAATAAGACGGTGTTGGTCGTTGTTAACAATGCTTCTACTTTCAAAATTTTGTCGGCTGCGTTGCTTTTTCAGGGATATAATGTGATGGAGGCATCTGATGTTACAGAATGCCTGGATCGAGTGAGAGCGATCGAGCTGGATTTAATTATTATTGACGAAGCCTTATCTCAAGAGCAAGAATTAGTCAAAAAATTGCGCCTTACTAAGGGCTTGGAAAAAGTCTCCATAATTGTTTTGGGAGATATTGTAGAGGATAACGGGCTGAGCAAACACATTCATGGGAAATTGTTGTGAAAAAAGTTTTAATTGTGGATGACGAACCGAATATTCTGATTTTGATGGAGCAGGCTCTAGAAAAGTTGGAAGATGAGGATGATGTAGAGTTGCTGACTGCGAGAGATGGAGTTGAGGCGTTGAACAGAATTAAGGAAGAAAAGCCGGATTTGGTTTTTCTCGATGTGATGATGCCGAAAATGAGCGGGTTAGAGGTATGCAATACGGTTAAAAATGAACTAGGTATGGAGGACGTTTACATTATTATGTTGACAGCTAAGGGACAAGAATATGATAAGCAAAGCGGTATGGCTGTGGGGGCAAATCTTTATATGACTAAACCTTTTCGCCCGAAAGAAGTGCTGGTCAAAGCTAGGGAAATTCTGGGTTTGACGGCACAGATGTAGCGAGAGGTATACAATCAATTCACAAGAATATTTTTTGGTTTTTGGTGGTTGCTAGCCTGCCCAAAAACGGATACAATCCCCCGGCTATAGTCGTGGATGCTCCAAAAATTTTAGACTAAGTTTCAAGCTCCCAGAGTTATCTGCCCTTGTAAATCTAAAATCTAAAATCTCTATCCTCAAATTGGCTGACTGGTTACAAACGAATGAATAACGATAGATCGCTCACTCATGATTAATAGCAAAGTAAATGGTTCGTATCAATCTCAAAAAATTGATTTCTAAGAGAGATTTGCGGGTGGTTATTGAGGGCGCGCTCGGTGTTTTAGACGCTCCGATGGCTATTCGGAATGTTGAAGGGGCTATTTTATTGGGCGAAGATTGTCAGACCTACTTCAATACTTATCCTATCATCCTAGCCGATGAAGTTATCGGTTACGTAACAGGAAGTCAAAAAGCAGCATTTATTGCCGATATGCTGAGTTATGCTGCCAGCGCCGACTTGGATATAAGAACTCTGGCTGTTGATACTTTAGATAAGTACGAAGAAGTTAATTTTTTGTACGATTTTTCAAGCAAAATAGCTACTTGTTTGGGTGTGGCTGAAGTCAGTCAATTGGTGGTAACTGAAGCGAAAAAGTTGATTGAGTCTACCAATATTTCAGTGATGCTAATGAATGAAAAGACAGGAAAACTGGAGATTGTTTCTGCTAGGGGTAAAGAGTACAACCATAAAACAAAAATCGGTTCCAATATGGGGATAGCAGGTCATATTTTTGTTTCTGGTAAAGCTGAAATAGTCAATGATGTATTGTCCGATCCGAGATATGTTATGGGAGACAATGAGATGCGTTCTATGATTTGTGCACCTCTAACAACTCAGAACGGTACAATCGGCGTTATCAATATTAGTCATAACGAACTTGTAAACTATACGGCACAGGATTTAAAATTATTTACGGCTTTGGCATCGCAAGCGGCCGCGGCGATCGAGAATGCGCTTTTACATGAAAGTAAATTGAAGGAAGAACGAATTAAAAATAATTTGGAAAGATACCTTTCTCCCCAGGTGGTGCGAGCAGTTATCGAAGCTAAAGGAGATATTTCTCTAAATCCAACTAAGCGCAATTTAACGGTGCTTTTTTCGGATATTAGAGATTTTACTACTAAGTGTGAGGAGCTGCCTGCTGAGAAAATAGTGATGTATTTAAATGAGTATTTCACGGAGATGGTAGAGGTAATTTTTAGTCATGAAGGTACTGTGAATAAGTTTGTGGGAGATATGATTGTAGCAATGTTTGGGGCGCCTTCGGAGGTGGCCGATCGCGAAAGGAAGGCGATCGAAACTGCGATCGATATGCAGCGACGGATTGGGAGGATGTCGGTTCCTTGGATTACGGATAATTTTCTGACTGGTATTGGGATTAGTTCGGGGGAGGTAGTTGTTGGTAATATTGGTTCGCCGCAGCACATGGATTATACTGCCATAGGGGATGAGGTGAATATTGCATCTAGGTTGCAGTCAATGGCTGAGGGAGGACAAATTTTGGTGAGCGATAGTGTGTACAGCGTTACTAAAGATATGTTTGAGTTTAGGAAAATTGGCTCTGTGATTGTTAAAGGTAAGAAGAAAGCTGTCGAAACTTTTGAGGTGATTTATCATGAATGAAGTCAGTAGTCATTAGTCATTAGTCATTAGTCATTAGTTATTAGTCATTAGTCAGTATGATAGGTCGGACACGGCAGTGCCGTTTCCCTACCGCGATCAATTGTAGGGAAACGGCACTGCCGTGTCCTGATTTCTTAGCCGTGTCCTGATTTCTTAGTCATTAGTCATCAGTTAGTAGTTATTAGTCAGATGGCAGAAAAAAGAGGGAAAAACATCTAGTTTTGCAGTATTGTCTGTTTATTTGCTAAGCTAGAGGTTGCGCTCTCTCAATAAACCTTATATTTATGCACAGGTTATTAACTGGGAAACTGCGAGTAGACTGTTTAACAATACCGATCGCTAATCTTCCAGCAAATCTATCGGGTACTAAAATTGTACAGCTTACGGACTTTCACTATGACGGGGAGCGGCTGTCGGAATGGTTGCTAGAAGAGGCGATTGTGGCGGCTAATGAAGCGGAACCAGACTTAATTTTTTTAACCGGAGATTTTATTACCTACGATCCGGCGCCTATTTACGGCTTGGTGCAGCGATTGAAAAATTTGCAAAGTCGGGTGGGAATTTACGCTGTTTTGGGCAATCACGATCACTATTATCCAGGGGCAAAAATTAAGGTTGCTAATGCTTTGAATAACGCAGGTATTCGGGTTTTGTACAATGAAGCGATTTATCCTTTGGGGTCTGAATTGGCTTTAGTTGGGTTTGCAGATTTTTGGTCTGGCGATTTTGCACCTGCGCCTCTAATGGCATCAATCAATCCGGCGATTCCTCGGATTGTATTGTCTCACAATCCTGATACTGCTGAAAATCTGCAACAGTGGCGGATTGATTTGCAGTTTTCGGGACACACTCATGGGGGTCAAATTGTGATTCCTGGTATCGGGCCTTTGTATGCTTGGGTGAGAAAAATTGGTTATTTGATTCCTGAAGGAATCCGAAAATTTGTTCCTTTTGTGTCGGCTTGCGATCGAGTAGTTCGTCACTGGGAATGGGCTAGCGGTTTGCATCGGGTTGGGAGTAATTGGTTGTACGTGAATCGCGGTTTGGGTACTTATGCGCCGGGGAGGTTATTTTGTCCGCCGGAGGTGACGGTAATTACTTTGGTTTGTCAAGATATGTAGGGATTGCTTTAGGGTGTGAAGGAAGAATGCTTCGGATGGAAGATGGAACCGCGAAGACGCAAAGGACACGAAGGAAGATGAAAGATGAGCAGAATTCCTATTATTAAGTGGGTTCTGCAAAGCGATAGCCTCTGGCGTAAAAGGAAGAATGCTTCGGAAGAAAGATGGAACCGCGAAGGCGCAAAGGACACGAAGGAAGATGGAAGATGAGCAGAATTCCTATTATTAACTGGGTTCTGCAAAGCGATAGCCTCTGCCGTAAACTGTGTGAATTAGGACGGATTCACCGGGTGCTTCTATTTTGCGGCGCAGGAGGCGAATTTGAGCTGCTAATACGTTGCTGCTGGGTTTTTCTGCTTCACTCCACAGGTATTGGTGGATTTGTTCGTGTGTTAGTATTTGACCGGGATGTCGCATTAGGTATTCTAATAGTTGACATTCTTTTTCTGATAGGTCAATTGTTCGATCGCCCCGATAGGCTATTTGATTGTCGTAGTCTAGCTGTAAATCTGCAACTTGCAGGCGCCCGACAGCCACTTCGGGGTCAAAAGTAGGGGGGCGGCGCAGTAGGGCGCGGACTCTGGCTAGGAGCTCTCGCAGTTCAAAAGGCTTGACTAGATAGTCGTCTGCGCCTGCGTCGAGTCCTTGTACGCGATCGTCTAGGGTGTCTTTGGCGGTGAGAAATAGGACTGGGGTATTCCGTCCTTGCGATCGCAATTGCTGACAAATTGCTAATCCGGATTGTCTCGGCAGCATCCAATCCAAAATTAGCAAATCGTAATTTCCCTGCATTGCTAAATTGCTGCCAGTTGCGCCGTCAAATGCGACATCAACTGTATAACCTTCGCGGCTTAAAACTCGACTCAAAGGGTCAGTCAACTCAACTTCATCATCAACTAAAAGAATCCGCATCCTGATTTTAACTATGAGATTTTTGGTAGGAGATTTTAGGTTAAGCAAACTGATTTTTGCTAGATTTTAAGATGTGGAATACTTTCCGATTCGCTGCAAGCTGCTGCTAGCCATTCCTGCATTGCAGGCAGTGCCAAAAGCGCATCAGCATAAGCTTTTGCTTCGGGAGCTAATTTGACTTCGTAGGTGACAAAACGCATGACAACGGGGGCAAACATGGCGTCAGCAATTGTGAATTTTCCGAACAGCATATCCCCACTGGTGCCGAATTTTTGGCGGCATTCGCGCCAAATTGCCAAGATGCGATCGATCTCTGCTTCGACACCGGGGGTCATTCCTTCTCCCGGATAGCGGTTGCGGCAGTCCATCGGCATATTTTCGCGGAGATTTTGGAAGCCTGCGTGCATTTCGGCGCAGATGGAACGGGCGATCGCCCGTTGCGCTACATCCGCCGGCCATAAATCATTTGCAAAGCGTTCTGCAACGTACTCGCAAATTGCTAAAGATTCCCACACTTTCAAGTCGCCATCAATTAAAACTGGCACCTTTCCCGAAGGAGAATAGCGCCGAATTTCCCCATGGGTTGTCGGCCCGTCTAGGGGGATTCTCACTTCGGCAAAATCTATTCCAGCTTGTTTCATCGCCAGCCAAGGACGCAGCGACCAAGACGAATAATTTTTGTTGCCGATTACCAGAGTCAATTTGGTCATAGTTTTACTTTCAGCTATCATCTATTTAGCAGACAATCCTTAAGAAAATTCGATTTAACTCAGCCTCAATACAATATATTATACACAAACACAATTATTAGCAATACCTGAACTTATTTTGATATTTGAACAATTTGTGCTATTGTGGTTGAGGAAAAAGCTGTTTCCGCTCGGGCAGCGCCGATTCCGCATCCCAAATTAAGCAATTTACAATCGCAAATCAATATGATTACCGTAGCACTTCCCAAAGGCGGACTGTTAGGAGATAGCATTCGACTGTTTAAATCCGTTGGATTAGACTTCAGTGCTTTTCTCGATTCCTCTAACCGCCAACTTCAAATTTATGACACTACCGGAACGGCAAAAGCTTTGCTAGTAAGGACGCACGACGTGCCGGTTTATGTGGAATACGGTCAAGCTGATTTGGGCGTTGCGGGTTATGATGTTTTGCGGGAAAAAACTCCGAAAGTTGCAAATTTAATTGATTTACAATTTGGCAAGTGTCGGCTGTCGGTGGCGGTGAAGGAATCTAGTTCTTACAGACGCAGTGTGGATTTGCCTCCTCACGGTAGAGTTGCTTCTAAGTTCGTACACTGTGCGAGGGAATATTTTCATAATTTGAATTTGCCGGTGGAAATTGTGCCTCTTTATGGTTCTGTGGAGTTGGGGCCGATTACGGGTATGTCGGAGGCGATTGTGGATTTGGTTTCGACTGGCAAAACTTTGCGGGAAAATGGTTTGGTGGAAATTGATGTTTTGTTTCAAAGTTCGGCTTATTTGATTGGTCATCCTTTGAGTTATCGTTTGAATTCTGGCGGGGTTAATGAGTTGATTGGGAAGTTGAGAGAGCAGGTTTTGACGGCGGTTTGATGTGCGATCAAATTAGGATCAGTCCAGGATGTAACAGCCACTCTTATGGAGTTAGTTTTTAAGTACGTAGTTGCGATTGGGTGCTCAAGAGCGCTGAAGCGCAACTACGTACCTTCTATGAAAGAGCGCTGAAGCGCAACTACGTACCTTCTATGAAAGAGCGCTGAAGCGCAACTACGTACCTTTTTTATTTATCTCATTTCGGAGCTGATATTGGCAGGTATAAGACCTAGTTTTTCTTGGCATTTTTCTATATAAAAACGGGTCACTGTATCAGCAGGGTTTTGTTCGATTAGTTGCTGAAAATATCCCAAGGCGGCGACAAATCTTTCGGATTGCCATCCTTGAATTCCTTTGTCAAATAAAGCCTGGGTAAGCTGCTTGGCTTCAGAGTCGGGACTGGATGCTGGCCAGATTTCGTAGATTTCAATAGCTTGCTGCTTGCCGCGCGGCGTTACTCGATCGATCCAGCGATAGTAATAGTTGTGGGTGGGCGAATGGCTGTCGGCTGCTGTTGCGTGAGTAGTTGAAATTATACTCTCCGGTGTTTCGGCTTCCAAGTCACACTTTAATAATAAACTTTCTTTTGAGCTTGAGTTCGGACTTATGCTATTTAGAAATTCTCTCGCATGAACGATCGCATTTTCGCTAACAATTATTTGGCAACCGTATATTTTAGTTAAATTTTCTAACCGAGAAGCTGTATTTACCACATCGCCGATGACTGTAGAGTCCATCCGGCGATCGGAACCCAAGGTGCCGATCATGCCGATACCTGTGTTAATTCCAGTACCGATATTGACGGGATATTCTAAATTGTATTTGTGGCGCTCGACATTAAATTCATGCAAACTTTCTTGCATGGCTACTGCGGCTTCGATCGCATTTATAGCGTGAGAATGCGGCTGGTCAAATACTGCCATGATGGCATCGCCGAGGTATTTGTCAATAAACCCGCCGTGGGAGGTGATGCAATCGTTCATTTTCGTAAAAAAAGCATTCAACCATTCAAAGGTTTCGCGTGCTTCTTGAGATTCTGCGATCGCAGTAAACCCGCGAATGTCGCAAAATAAAATAGTCAGCTCTTCTTCTGTGACATTGCCCAACTGAATTGATTCTATCCCTTGGGGCGCAATTCGTTCGAGAAGCTGTTCCGGGACAAATAGGTGAAATTTTTCGGAAAGATATTCGTTAGCCTCCCAGGCGGCGGCAATTTGGCGCTTGCTTTGCTCTTTTACCTGCTGGTTGAATTGGGAAGACGCAACTTGCGATCGCATTTGGCTCAACTGCAAAATATTTTCAACTTTCGCCAGCAACAAGCGACTGTTAAAAGGCTTTGTTAAATAATCATCTGCCATTATTTCCAACCCTCGCAGGCGAGAGGTATCGTCATCGAGGGCAGTCAAAAAAATTACCGGTACAGTTTGCAATGCGGTATCATTCCGCAGGATCTCGCACACATCAAAACCGTCCATATCCGGCATCATAATATCTAGTAAAATTAAATCCGGTCGAGATGCGCGGGCGAGGGAGAGGGCTTCATCGCCCGATCGCGCTGATACTGTGGCGTATCCTTTCATTTGCAATAACTCTTCCAGTAAAATTAGATTAGCTGGCTCGTCATCAACCAACATGATGCAGGGCGACTTGTTTGACATGGAATATGATGTATATTGAATTTAGCTCGGGACTGGCGCGTGTAGATGCTCGAAACCTGGTTGATTCGTATATTTCTAGTTATTAAACTCGATATTTTTGGCAGGAACCGGGTTTCTGAGGCAAGTGCGCGCAAGTCCTATAGAAATTTATCTACTATTGAGTCTAACGTTTTCACTTATAAATTGTAATAAATGGCACTGCTGGAACTGCAAATAATTATTGTTAGTTGAGAAAAGAACGGACTGTAGCGATCGCCAAATTTAGATCCAGCGGCTTGCTCAAATAAGCAGAAGCGCCAGCTTCCAAACATCGATCGCAATCGCCAGCCATCGCCATCGCCGTCACCGCAATCATCGGTACCGACTCCCAGACAGGATTTGCTTTGACTCGGCGCATCAACTCAAACCCGTCAACATCGGGTAACTGAATGTCCATCAAAATCAAATCTGGCAGCAATTCCGGCGCAGCAGAGGCGGCATGGATGCGATCGAGCATTGCCTTCCCATCCGCCAGAATCTCTACCCCGTAGCCCTCCAATTCCATCACCTCTGAAATTAACATTTGGTTAAAAGGTTGGTCTTCCACCACCAGAATCCGCTTGCTGCCAAGTGGTAATGCGATCGCAGAAGCAGGAACTAACTTAGCATCCAAAGCACAAGCAGCAAAGCTGCCCAACTCTTGACGCATCTCCGTCAAAGGCAGCCAAACGCGGAACAAACTGCCGCGATCGCAAATAGATTGAAAAGAAACAGTTCCGCCGTGCAATTCCGCCAGACGCTTAGTCAAAGCCAAACCCAAACCTGTACCTTCGTGGCGCCTAGTCAGGGAAGAATCCACCTGTTGAAAAGGTCGAAATAGCAAGTGCCAGCGATCCTGAGGAATGCCGATACCCGAGTCTTTCACCTCAAGACAAAAGTAGGGAGTGCTGGCATTTACAGGAGAACAATCAGGGCGGTAATCGCCATTAATTTCATTGCCGTAGGCCAGACGCCCGCTAAGTTTAACTTGTCCCCGTTCGGGGGTAAATTTGATAGCATTGGAAAGTAAATTAATCACAATTTGTCGCACTCGCCGTTCGTCGAGCAAAACTTTAGTAATGCGGTAGTCGAGTTCTAAAGACAAAGCAATTCGCTTTTTGTCTGCCCGCGGCTGAATCATTTTCAGACAGTCTGTGGCGAGTTCGTGAACGCGAACAGGCAGTAAATTGAGTTCTACTTTTCCTGCTTCAATTTTAGAAAGATCGAGAATATCGTTAATTAGCTGCAACAAGTGCTGACCGCTTTTTTCGATCAGTTCTACATAGTTAACTTGTCGATCGCTCAACTGGCCGGATGTTTGGCGCAGCAGCAAGTCAGAAAATCCGAGAATGCTGTTGAGAGGCGTCCGCAATTCGTGGGACATCGAGGCTAAAAACTCGGATTTTAACTGAGAAGAATACTCTAATTGTTCGTTAACTTGGCGGAGGTTTTCTTGTGTCTGAGCCCGCTGGATTGCGGCCCCCAGAGTCCGACAAGCAGCCGTGAGCACTTCTTGGTGGAGGGAAGCTTGCAGTTTTTTGACGTTGCGCGACTCCAGCGTCAACACTCCGATGATTGTGCCGTCAGTAGATGCGATCGGAAAAATGCCCAATTGTCCGATTCCCGGATGCCGAAATTGCGGCACAGCATTGGGATGTTCGGCATAATCATCGACAAACAAAGCTTTACCAGTTTCCACCACTTCCCACAGCAAACCGGTGCCGTAGGGAATACCTTTGTCGAGCAATTCTTGCATTCCAGCGGCGACTGGTTCCCCGTAACTAGCCAGAAATTGAGTAGAAACTTGGTTGGAAATCGCCGCCGCTTGCCTGTCTTTTCCCTTACCGCTAATCACTTTTACGTCTCCGAAAGCAGCATTCGTCGCTTCTACCAGATAGCTGAGGGCAAACTGACCTATTTCTTGCAAACTGTGAGAGTTTTGCAGGCGTTCAGTTAAGCCTAAAAGAAATGTCAGGCGCCTGACTTCTGCATTCAAACTAGCTTGGGAGTTTTGGTATACGGTAACGTCTCGAAAGGTAAACAGCCGCCCGCCGCTGTTGGTAATTGTGGCGAAGACTTCCAAACAAACGGCATTGGATTGCTCGAAATAAAATGATAAACTTTCATCCTGAGATGTTTGCAGTGCTTGCTGAAACTCTTCCCACTGCTGAAGCGACAAGTAACCGCGATCGACAATTTCGGCAAACAACAAGTCGCACTTAGGCTTGGTTGCCAGCCATTCTGGGGACAGTCCCCAAGTCTCGGCCAATTTTTTGTTAAACAAAACTAAGCTGTCAGACGAGTCGAAAAGAGCGATCGCATTATCTACTTGGTTGAGAATCAGTTCTTGGTCTGCCCTGAACTGCTGCAAGTCTATCTCCATTTTGTCTGTGTCTGTAGCTCTTAGTTTTGTTGTCATAACTGTCTACGGATATGGCAAGAGTTATTTTATAACCCCTTACTTAATTTGACATATTTTTAGGTTTTTGGGCAGTGAGGGCGATGGCTTACGCCCCGCTTCGCTACGACCGGCCTTGTGATCTGAGACACTTGCTGGTTGCCGAGGGGCGAGGGGAGCGGGTTTTCTACTACATCGGCTACAATACTAGATCGAGCAGTTTTTAATTCTATTAAATACCGCAGGGACAAGGTATTTCCCCGTCCTTTGCCCGATATCTTCACCCAATCGAAAACCGTTAGGATGAATGAATAAGGAGGGAAAGCATCATGACAGAAAGAGAATTTTTTAATAACAATGCTGTCGAAGTTGATGGCATCCGATTTGAAATATTTGTGTCAAAAATGGTAGTGGTTGTGCCCATGCCATCAAAACCCAAATCAAATCATGATACATCGGTCAAGTTATATGTTCGCATTACCAACAACAGGTCAAACTCGTATTGTTTTAGCTTCCATCATAACTTTGTTCCCGAAATTCTAGCAGCAGACGGTCAAAATACTAATGCTGGATACCAAGCGGACGGCATTGGATATCCTCACGTATTTGATTTTCACTTAATTAAGCCGGGGAAGTCTGTAATGGTCTTTCCGAATGCCCGTATTGGTTGGGATCGCAAACATCACAATAAAAAAAAACGCGAGCAAACTTTACTATTGTCTCTGCCTTTTACGAATCGTGAATTTTTGGGATTTCCGCTAAAAAATTTAGGGAATTATTCGATTCGATTGAAGTATGAAGTCACTAATGAATCAGTACAATACTATCATTATTTAATAAATGAGGAATGGTCAAGATTATACAACGAGGATCGACAAAACTATTGCAGCGATGAAGAAATCCTATACTATCATTATTTGATGGAGGAGGAATCGTTTGATGCGATGTGGACGGGGCAAGTATTCACGCCTTATGTAGAGTTTTGCGTAGTGGATACACAAAGTTGAATTACATTTGACCAAGTATTTGCGGTTGATAACGTTGGTCTTTCGGCTGGCATTGTGCAATGCGATCGACTTTTTGAGTTGCATGGTGTGAAAAGTGCGATCGACCTTTCCGTCCATCACATAATAAGCGATCGCCCCTAACACTCTTGACTCTATGAATAAATATGAACTTTATTCATCAATTTGCAATGTTTTCTGAATTTTAATTAAGCCAGGGAGTTAATATAAATTTTTTTATCACAATATAATTATTGTAATATAATTTATAATAACTGTTGACAAGCTTGTCATTCATCGCTTAAGTTTGTGACTATTGATATCAATCTCTTCGTTCATTTGTATCAGAGACATTGTTTGGTTGATTGTTGAGATCGAAAGCCACTGTTGTTTAAAGATTCATTGGGTTTGTGGCAATCGATCGGGTGTTGTGGTTGTAGTTGGTTTGCAGAAAGTCCCGTATTTGAAGGAAGGCAGGGGAAGGAATATTGTTAGCAATATTCACTCGCGCCTGCACTAATCAGGAGGAATTATGTACCGACAACAACAGGGTAGTGAAAAACATTACTGCGACAAATCTAATTGCTCTACACCATCAAACCTTACTCACAATCAGTTTTGTGGTAATTGCTGTAGCCAAGTTGGCCCGCGCCCTGTTTTCGACTTGAAGTCGGAGTTTGTGCCGATTACTAAAAAGGAACTGGCTCAAAGAGAGCGCTTATCACTGCATTTCCGACAGCAGCTATGCTACAGTTATCCACCGAATACCAAGCAGAATATTCCTCACAATTATTGCCCAACATCCCGAGTTCCTTGGCAAAGTATTTCGGATTATCAACAGCAATATCCTCCCCGAAATTATTGGGATGGTCGAGATAATTCTGTGCCTCTTGAGAACGAATCTGGGCAAGTTCTGGGGTATTACAGGTATGTTTTGCTAACTGGGTCGTCAGATTCAGGAAGTGGCGGTAAATTGTTTTGGCTGATGGTAATTGGTGCGGCGGTGTGGTTCTGGTTTTTTCGCTGATTATTTGATAATCCAGAGAGCGATGAAGTATCTTTTGCGGTTTTTATTGGCTTTAGTAATTTCTGCGATCGTGGTAATAACCTATGCCAGTATAAAAGCAGTTGGCAATGAACACTCAAAACTTGGAATGGTTCAAAATATAGCAGTTCTCAGAAAGATGAGGTACGTTGTTGGGCTTGGGCCCTATTAGTTTAAGGGTTGTGTGGGCTGTCAGTTATACCTCATCTTTTTGAGAAAGGCTATATGACATCTCAAGGAGCGAATAACAGCAATAAAATCAAACAATCTGGTCTCCTACTGGAAATCAGAGAGCCACAAATTATTGCACTAGCTATCCCCGAAAACAAGCCCGGTGCTACTTCTCTCAATCCGTTGCAATTCATCAGTATTGATATCCTTCATCTCTAAAAATCAAAAGGTTAACCAACATGACATCAGAACAATTCAGTGACAACAACGCAATGGAAGTAAGTGGCATTAATATGGAAATTATGCTGCCTGACCCTACGGCGCTCACCATCCCTGAAAACAGAGCGGGCATCACGCCTCCTATAGAATTATATATTCATATTACCAATAACACTTCAATGTCTTTCCACTTCAACCTCTCTGGAACCTTGATTCCAGAAATTGTAACATCCGAGGGTCAAGCCTTACAGCGGCAATTAGTTAACGAAAAGCCAGAATCTGAAGTTCAACCGAACAGATATAGAACAGGATGGGCGGGCAGATTGACTGAATTTATATCGAACTTAAACTTATCGCAGGAGTGCTACGAAACCAGAGAAATTAATTATATGTTAGTTGAGCCTAGAGAATCCAAAACTATCACGATCGACGCAAGTCTTGCCTGGGAAAATAACTTACTTGCACTGAAAATTTCTACTGAGTTCAACGAATTTTTCGGGTCGATAAAACTTCATAATTTCTGGTTATTTGAGGCACTATTGCCCGGAAATTATCAAATTAGGTTTATCTATCAACACAACTGTGCAAACAGAGTAATACCTGGGATAGATAATGTCGAAATAACAAATGTAGAAGAGAGCAAGTCAGAACTATTGATTACTCCTTTTGTAAATCTTCGCTTGGTTCAACCAGTAGAAGCAGACAGCAATGCTGTGGAAATGGATGGTGTTCGCTTTGAAATTTTAGTACCAGAGCGAGTTTTAAGCATACCCAAAAACAATTTAATACATAAACTTCTGTACCTAATGAAATTTTTATCACCTATATCAATTTACTACTCCTCCTTTATAATCCCCGTGCAGATTGGTATTCGGATTACCAATAATACATCTACTCCCCTTAGATTTAGCTTTTATTTCACCTTATTTCTAGAAATTATGGGAGTAGATGGACTAATTCCATTCGGAGGTGGGTGGATTAGCCTTAGCGGGCCCTCTAATTCTGATGTTCTTTCCGTTATGCCCGGAGAGGATATTACCTTTTTTCCCGAAGCAGAAATTTTTGGGCTTTGGGAAGAGCAGTTTGGACTTAAGACTCCTACCGGAAATGGTGGCATATGGGTTTTTGAACCTCTAACTCTAGAAACATACCAAGTTAGGTTTACATATAGGAGCGATCAAACAATGGTTAAAATATACGAGTCTGTAGAAACATACACGACTTTAGATATCTGGAGCGGTCAAATATCAACTCCCTTTGTAGACTTTCGCTTAGTGCGTTCTTGAATTGAGCTTAAAGTGAAAGAGCCTATTTCATCTAATTATCCTTAAAAGCTGATATTTCTTTTAAACCTCATACCTCTAGGAGTCAAAACCCATGTTATTTCGACAATATTCCCAAGTTTTGTTAACATCATTCTTGATAGTTGGATTGACGGGCAAAGCAAGTATTGCTTTTAATATTATCCCCCCAACTCCCGGTGCTACCAGGTATTACGAACCCGTATCTACTTACCAAATAGATAAGAATCGAGAAACCACAACGGAGATAGGTATGGGATTATGGTCGGAGCCTCTGCCCCATGGTGGAACGCCTATTTTTAAAAGAACTCTTTCAGCATGGTCTTTTCTGTCTGATCAACGTCGGTCTGGTTGGACTTTTAATGCAGCCGCAGAGGACTTAAAGGGTAGTTTTGAGGTAATAACTTATCAAGCTTGCTCTCCTAAGGATCCGTGTGGTGGGGCTAGTACGTCTATCCCTGAAACAAAATATGAAACTTATCGGGGAGTGGGATCTCTTTTTCACTTAAAGTATCATCCAGGAAAGGGCGATCCTCAACCAGGTGAAGGTAAACTTTATTGGATTCAGATTGTACAAGCTAACTACGGTAGCACTATACCAGGTGCATCTCGGATACATGGTGTTCCTTTTATCGATAATTTTAATAAAAAACAAAATCCCTACTACGACGGTCCAAACAACACTGATTTTGCGGGTGAAGACTTCTTTATGGATCGACCATATAATTCAGGTTTAAGTTCTGCTAGAAGAAACAATTATTTCACAGCGCAACTCTACCTAGTTCAAGAGACTACGCCACCAACAAGTAAGAAAAGAACAATCACCATTTACAACGGAATCAGATGGGGTTGGAAAAACACAGTAACTCGTCGCAAAGAACCAGATCCCGTTCCCGTTCCAAAGCCAACTCCAACTCCAAGCCCAAAGCCATTCCCGTTTATCATTCCCATCATTCCCGACTTCGACTTGCCACCCATACGTATACCCAAAGGTGAACCGGTCGCTAGTAGTGCTAGTGGCGGCGGTGGCATAGGCTACGTAACAGCATCACCAAAACCAACACCACGACCAACCCCTTCACCTTTGCCAACACCGCGTCCAGCACCTGCACCAAGCCCGTCACCAACACCATCAACAATAATATTAGTATCACCTGCACCAACACCCGGGCCAGCACCAACACCCGGGCCAGCACCAGTACCCTCAGCTTGGACTCCATCACGAACTCCTACACCCTCAGCTTGGACTTCATCACCTTGGCCAACCCCGTCAGCTTGGATTCCATCACCTTGGCCTACGCCTGCACCATGGGCAACAACAGCAACACCATCACCTCGACTAACCTCGACACCTTTGCCAACTCCCTCACCTTGGACTCCCTCACCCTGGCCAACTCCTACACCTTGGGTGACATCTCCACTGGGGTCAACATCATCAACTGTCGTTGTCTCAACATCAACAACAACTACTACATCGCCCTCATCCTTTGGGCGGCCCAGTTCGCCAATTCGCGCTGCCCGCACCTACGCAACTTTTGGTGTTGATAGCGATGCCACAGACCTAGCAAATATCAGCAGTGAGTTACTTGAAGACCCAGAATTATCATCAACGGACAATAGTTTGAACAATGCAAACCTAGCTGGCGTTAGTCGTGATTTACTTGAAGACTCAGAACTATCATCAACGGACAGCAACGAAAACCAAGTCAATTTAGCTAGCATCAGCAGTGATTTACTTGAAGACCCAGAATCATCATCAACAGACAACAACGAAAACCAAGTCAATTTAGCTAGCATCAGTGGCAACTTGCTCGAAGACCCAGAATTATCATCAACCGACAGTAACGAAAATGAACTTGATTTAGCTGGCATCAGCGGCGACTTATTGGAAGACCCAGAACTAGCCTCAGAGGATAACAACTCCCTAGCCTCCAAAACTAAAAACCCTGACGATGATGCCCTCCCAGCCGAAGCCGTTCCCGAACCTACGACTGAATTAGGAACGCTATTAGCACTCACCGGATTAGGTATATTCCTCAAGCTCAAAAACAGGAAAACTCAGAAGTAGTAGAGTATTTATTGAGGTTGTTGTCTGTCTGTTTTCGATCGACCTTTTGACTAAATTGTCTAACTTTTGAGTAAATTGTCTAAACGTGCGATCGACCTTTTGAGTAAATTGTGTAATAAGTGCGATCGACCTTTTGAGTAAATTGTGTAATAAGTGCGATCGACCTTTTGAGTAAATTGTGTAATAAGTGCGATCGACCTTTTGAGTTGCATGGTGCGAAAAGTGCGATCGACCTTTCGACTGGCATCACACACTTAAGTAAAACTACTTGCATACAACACTTAGACTCACTTGAGCCAAGTTCGAGAGGAAATTGTATTTTTTGCGGCTGTCGAATCACCAATTTTATAGTCAACCGCATACCATGTATAACGCTCGGCAACACTCTGTTTTAAAAAGCCCGTCAAGTTAACTGACACTCTTGTAAAAATTCTGTAAACTCTACTTTACCCTACCTACATATAAATACTCATATTGTGTAGATTGCAATGTTTTATCAACTTAAATTAAGCCTGAGTTACTTACTATTATAAATTTTATTTATTAGTTAAATTTTTTAAGATAGTTTTTTTTTATAACTATTATCAATCTATTTAATTACGCTTAGACTTATCCCATCGCTATGAATCTCTTCGTTCATTATCAGGGACATCAACGAGGAATAATTATGAACTGGCAAGAACACTACACTGATAAACATTGCTGCAACAAATATAATTACAGACCACCATCAAAGCTCGAACGCCATCAATTTCGTAGCAGTTTCTATCAAATAATGAGACCTCATCTGACTGGTGAGTATAAGTTGGAGTTTGTACCGCTGACGGAGAAGCAAATTGCCGAACAAGAAAGCCTACCGCAGCATTGGCGCCTACCACTATCCTACGGTTTTTCACCCAGTGGAGTTCGGATGCCGTCCGAGCGATCGAAATCTGCGTTTGATTGGCCGATGTCTAGACCAATTCAGAAGTATACTCAGCCGATGAAGGGATATTACAAGTATACTTTGATTAAGCAGCCGTCCGAGTCGAATGTCCGTGGCGGGAAACTATTTTGGCTGATGGTAATTGGTGCGGCGGTGTGGTTCTGGTTTGTTCGCTGATTGTCCGGTAATTGAGAGGGCGAGATATGAGGTATTTTTTTCTATTTCTGGTGGCTTTATTTTTGTCTGGAGGAGTAGCAGTAGCTCATGTTTCTCCCGAAGTATTTGCTTCAAAAAATATGAGCGCAGTCAAAACTACTGAATTAACATCTGTTCAGTTAACTAATACCAACAATTCAGTTGAAGTAGATGGAGTCATCTTTGAAACTGTTGTGCCGAATCAGGTAGTGAGCATCCCAGAAAATATGCCTGATATAAAGACCCCTTGGCGAGTTGGTATTCGGATTACCAACAAGACCTCAGTACCCATCCGTTTCAATAAGTACCACCTTACCCCAGAATTCATAGGATTCAATGATAAAGCCCTTTTTATGGATGACTTTGCATTGAGTCTTATACCTCTGACTGAGCGTGATTTTCCATTGGTTCCACCTGGAAAAAGCTTCACAGTATTTTGGGAAGGAGAATTTTACTGGAATGAGAATAGGCTTCTATTTGGAGCCTACGAGCGGAGTAGGGGTCGTTCATTGTCATTCGGAACTTTCACCCCCGGTACTTATGATGTTCGATTGACCTACGAAAATGCTAATACAGAGATTTCTTACGTCAATCTAAAAAATGGACAACGTAGGCAGTTAAAAGGAATTGTGAAAGGTCTATTTTCTACTCCCTGGGTAGAAATTAAATTAGTCTCTTCCTAAGCCAGATTTGCTTCCCAATTGCCTTTGGCATCATATTTGAACGAAGCCTAATCTTTTTTGAAAATAAGGAAATACCAAAATGCAATCGCAAAAATTATCCGTGATTATTTTAGCAACAGCGGTACTGACAGAGCCGATGTGTCAGCATAGCCTTGCGTTTAATATCAAAGGTCAAACAAATAGTTCTTCTGATTCTGTACAGGTAAGTAGTGCCGATGGCAATCTTAATGGCATTGTTACTGTAAAGACGAAAAATATAAAGGAAATAGAACGGGGTGGAAGCAGGGATTTTTTGAATATACTAGGACAAAGCTATGGAGCTAACTGGCAATTCAAAAAAGGTGCAAATTTAAACGGAGATTTTAATGTTACAAGTTACTATCCCTGTCAACCTCTGACTCCTTGTGGAGGTGATTTAGCTGGTAAGTATCCAGGAGTGACATTTCCTATTCCGGGTGGCAATAAAGGTGGAGTAGGAGCTTCTTTCTCCGTAGATTACGAGCGGAACCGTCAGGATGAACCAAATCCAAACATCAATAATGATACTTTTTGGATTCAAAGAGCAACTGTTAATACTGGCGGTCAGCCTATAACGGTTTATGGTCAGACAAAAACTTATTTTGATTTAATTGATACTCCCAATTCTCTCAACCCTTTCTATCCCGGTGGAGGATTATCTGGAAAAACCAACTCTCAAACAGGAGACCTTTTGTTTTCTGCGTTCGACGTACCTTACAATTCTATACAAAGGCCAAAACCAAGTTACTTTTACAACAATGATTGGAATTTTGAACTTTACTTAGCTAAGTTTATAGGGCCTAAAATAATCAACAATAAAACTGTTGGATTTGTCAAAATTTACAATGGTATTTCATGGGGTTGGACAAGCACATTTACCCCAAATCCTAGCCCTAAACCTTGTTCCGGTGCTAGCGGTGGTGGCGGATGCGTTTCTGTTACACCCTCCCCGCGCCCGACCCCAAGACCATCCCCTACCCCAAGTCCGCGCCCGACTCCAAGACCATCTCCTACCCCAAGTCCTCGCCCAGCCCCCAGCCCCAGTCCGCGTCCAGCGCCGAGTCCGCGTCCAGCACCCAGTCCGATTCCAGCGCCGAGTCCGCGTCCAGCGCCGAGTCCGCGTCCAGCACCCAGTCCGATTCCAGCGCCGAGTCCGCGTCCAGCACCAAGCCCCAGTGGTGGCGGTCGTCCGATTCGGGCGGTTCCCGCTTCTTCTCTCAGAAGTGGTAATACCCTTACCTTAGCCCTGAAGCTACTTTTTGACAGTGCTGCCAAAGGTAACAATAACTATGCCACCGATAACGTGGACGTAGCTAGCGTCAGTCGCGACTTACTTTTCAGTCCTGAACTCTCATCAACTCGTACCAGCTCTGAAGATTTAAACGTAGCTAGCGTCAGTGGGGAATTGCTAGAAAATCCTGAACAATCATCAACTCCTAGCAGCGAAAAGAAGATAGATTTAACTGACATTAGCAGTAATCTACTTCTTGATTCAGAATCATTGTCAACAGACAACAACGAAAATAACGCAGATATCGGAGGCATTAGCGCCGACTTACTCCAAGACCCAGAACTATCTTCAGAGGATAACAATTCCGATGCACTAGATTTAGCCAACATCAGCAGCAAGTTACTTCAAGACCCACAACTATCGTATGTTGACGATACTCTCACTGCAAAAACTCAAAATGTTTCATCTAAAAACACCGACGACGATGCCCTCCCCGTAGAAGCCGTTCCCGAACCTACTACCGCATTAGGAACACTATTTGCCCTAGCCATATTGCCTGTCATTACCAGACTAAAAAATAGGAAAAACAAAGAGTAATGAAAAGCCTCTACACCATCCTGTTTGCCCTCAGCATCATTCTCATCAACCCTTGGGGAAGCAGCCGGGGCATCATCTGGACTTCCCCCAAGGTATTAATTATCTGGCTAATAGTAGGAGTCAATCTCGCTCTTTTGTGGGAACAAAGAAAAGTCCTAACCATTTCCAGACAATGGAAGATTTCTCTAATACTTTGGACAATATTTCTCTCAATAGGAGCTATCTCCACTCTGCACAGTCCTTTTCCCTTAACCTCTTTTCTCGGTCAAGATCAAATGGGAGATGGCTGGCTATACTGGCTGTTAATTGCCGCCTTCACTCTCAGCAACAGCTTGCTCTTAATCGCGCGCCCGCAACTGATCAATTCCCAATTCCAAGGATTGCTAATTGGTGGCATCATTCTTTCTCTTAGTATCTTCCCCCAAATCATTGACTGGCGGATTGACTACACCGCTACAATGGGGAAACAAATCAGAGGTGATGTTTTAGCCAGCAGCATTTTTCAAGGACAGCAGCCCATAGGATTGTACTCCCACCGCGGCCACGCAGCCGTAGTTTTAGCGTTGACGGCAATTACTGCTATTGTCGGTTGGTTTTGGAGATTTACGAATACTAAATTAACTGCAATTACTTTGATTTTAGCTGTTCCCGCACTGCTGCTAACTTCTACCCGCAGTGCAATTGTAGCTTTGATTGTTGCCTGTGCTTATTTGTTGGGACGCCAATACTACAAAATTCTCACCGGTATAGCCCTGATGGGCACCCTCGCTGCGGGCATCATGACGCTTAACAGACCCCTCAACTGGCAAAAACCGAGCATCGAACAAGTCGTGTCCAGCCGATCGCCCATGTGGGAACTTGCAGCCAGAGGAATCAAAAAACGCCCGTTATTTGGATGGGGATTCGACGGCTTAGGGATTGCTTATCCCTATATCAGGAATCCTCAAGTAACTCCGAGAGTCGTCAACTTGAACGAGTTTACCTACGACTATATTAACATAAAAGGTGAAATTAGCACCAGAGAAATTCCTACTTATAAAGCTCACAATTGGATTCTCGATACAACTGTATCAGTTGGTATTTTGGGGCTGATTGCTGGCATTGCACTTTGGGGATATTATTTATCTTTAGCGCTGCAATCCTCTATTGGCGGGATTGCAGCAGTTGCTATTGCTTATCTGGTTTTTGCTGTTACCTGGTTTGATTGCGCTCAATACGCACATATTGCCTGGTGGACTCTCAGTTTCGCTGCTGTTAGATATCCTTGTTCTCAAGATAACGAGAAAAGAAGATTAATTTCACCTCAAGTTCAGCTTTATATGTTTTTGGGTATATTTATTGTCTCGTTAATCGGAAGTTTTTATGTAACTAATTTCAATAATATCAACAACTTTATTGTCAAAGCAAAATCATCGCTATTTCCCGGACAACTGTTAGGCTGCGGAAGTTCCAGCGGCGGGCCAACGGATAATCCGATAGATTCTCGATACGGAAAACAATCTTATCCTTGGACATCGGAAATTAAATGGACTTGTGCATACAATATCCAAGACTTCCAAGGCGGCACTCTGATTGACAGGTTTAATTTTGCCCGAGATATTGCTGCTGCTAACGGTGGCGGAGTTGTCTATTTTCCAGCGGGGACTTATGAGTTTCCAGACAGTATCTATTTGAAGTCGGGAGTAGTCATTCGAGGGGAAACTCCCGCAATGACAGATGCTAAACAAACTTTGTACAATCCTCCGACAAAATTTGTGTTTCCTAAATACGAACCGCAACTTTCAGGGATGGGAAGTCCGAACAGCACGGCTTTTAAAAGAATCTTTACTGAAAATCCTAATACTGATAGCAATATTGGTGTGGTTAATCTAGATATTAACCGATCGCCAATTTACTTGCTCAGCAATCTCGACTACAGTCAAAATAGAAATATTGTGGTTTACGGCCTCCGCAGCAATAACGTTGCCGAACCCAGTTCCTCAGTCCCAGACCTGAATTTTCAAGCAGCGTGGCAGCGATATGCCAATCCCTATGTCGCTAATATCAAAGTTAATGCTTTGGCTAATGTCTTAATTGCCAACAATCGACTTAACGATAGTATAACAGATAATTACCAGCAACCTGAATATCAAGTAAAATCTGACAAGACTGATGTTGTTGAAGAATATGATGTTAGATTCGACTATAGCAACCATTTCGGTATCTTAGTCAACCGTTCCAAGGCTGGCAAATCTGAAGAAAACTTTGTGCTGGCGGCGGAACCAAGTGCTGAGCCGGGTCTGTTTCGCAAAGGTATTGCGATTCGCGATAATTGGGTTTATCATACCATGAGGGCGGGAATCCGAGCGTCGGGAAATGGCTTGGTTGTTAAAAATAATGCGATTCGAGATGATGCCCGCAAGCGCTGGTGGACGGACGATACAGGCGCGGGAGTCGCTGGGAAAAATACGAGTTTTAACAGTAGGGCGATCGAATGGGCCGGCTGGAATGTTTTAATACAAGATAATGACTTTCAAGTGTACCGACATCAACTGAAAGATTCCGAGTTTCTCAGCAATGACGGAGGGGGAATTGTGATTCATGCTTGCTGCGGCGGAACTTCGGTTCGGCAAGCGGAGATTGTCGGTAATACTGGCAATTCTTACATCGGTATTTCTCAAGTGCCTCGGATTCGAGATGTGAGGATTTTTGGGAATAAGTTATTGTCTAATGTTAAGGGTGATTGGCCTTTGATTTATGTGAATGCGGATACTGAGCAAAAAATTAATGGGATGCAGAATGCAATTGTAGAAAATAATACGGTTAAGGGCAGTTTGCTGGCAGTCGCGAGTCAGGGAGGAAGGGGAAATGCGATTAGAAATAACAGCGGTTTTAATGTTGGTTCGATTAAATCTTCTTGTCACGTTACTGTGAGTAAAAATAAGGGCTTTGTCAGCTTCCCTTGCTGGCGGCGCAGAAACGCAGGCGGCGGTTGAAACTAGGTTTACAAAAACGCAGGCGTTAGCTTTCCTGAAGGGTACTCGGCAGGACGGCGAGTGAAAAGCATAATATAATGTTTCTTATACCAATTATCTAAAATTGTGCAACACTCGAACACCCCCCTAGCCCCCCCATGAATCAGGGGGGGGACAAGAATACTGTTATTTCGTTAAAAATTGGTATTAAAAAGATGAGGTATGACAGCTTATAAGCAGTTCAACTAAGAAAGAGGGCTAAAGCCCAACAACGTACCTCATCTTTCATTCGATCCGCTATGGTTTCAACCGCGAGCGTTTTTTTGTTAGTGTTTCTTCGGGTTTTTGGGAAAGGGAATTCCTAAATTTTCATGGAAAACAAGCTGAGTTTTATATGTCAAGCGGCGGTTGACTTGTTTGATGATTTTTTCCAAAAGCGCATCGCCGGTTTTTTCAATGAGAGGTTGAGACATCGATCGAATAAACTTGGGAAAGCAAACCCCTACAGCTAAATCCAGCTTCCAGGTGGCGCTGGTAATCGCAGGCGGTAGCTGGGCGCGTTGCGACGCAGGCCAATCGGCTGCAAACTCGTCAGACGGTATCTCGACTAGCTTCATTGCCGATCGAAAATCCACTTCATATCCGGGCGAGGTATAATTCGGAACCGGGATAGTCTGAATCAAATAGCAGCCTTCAGCGTCAGGCGGCAGCAACTCTAAACCAATTCTTGCTTCAACTCGGTAGCCGAAGGCCCCAAAACGACCGATTAATAGATCGTAGCCGTTTTCGCCGATCGGCTGGGCCTTCATTGGCGCAGCGCACTGACAAAACCAAGTCTTGTGATTGTTGAAATGCTCGGCCACCGTTGCAGCATCGGCGTACATCTCCATGCTGTCTTCAAAGTGGGTGTGAAACCAAATCGGCTCAACTTCCTCGCCTGCATCCGCACCTGCACTTTCGGGCTGTCTGAAACTCGCATCTGCGTAGCAATTTTCGTCAGAAGCTTCAACAGTTTGATATTCAGCGGAATTCTGCTTCATCATCAAAATTATGGGTAGAAACCCCGTCCTTCTAGGACGGCTTTGCATTTTTGAATTTACTACCGCCTTGGGATTGGTTAATTCGGGGTGCTTTTGTATTGCACTTTCAACGGGACAATTACCGCTTCAAATCTTCCAATCCTGTACGCATAGTATTTTGCTCAATTGAGCCTCCCTTTCGGGGTAATGTTAGCTTGTCGGTCAAAGTTTTCTGAGCTTGTTGGGCTAGCAGCACTGTTTCAGTGACCTTAAAACTGTTTAACCACCAGCGACAGAGCAAGAGACTAGCGAAAGCATCTCAGGGTGTCATGACTCAAAAAACGTAGTCAGTTAAGACTTAGGCTGGTCAGAATGGCTTGTCCGATTTCTCTTTCAAGCCTCATGCCGTTGGGGCTGAGGTTCCTGACATGCTCTCCTGTAATACACGCCAATCAGTCGGGTTGGGGATGTGGTCGGGGAGTTTCCTCCCTACAATTGAGAAATAGATAGTAACAAAACTTACCCTAGAACAGCATAACTCGACTTATGAAAGCATTTGTAGCAGGAGCGACAGGTCAGACTGGCCGCCGAATCGTCGCAGAATTAGTCAAGCGTGGCATTCCAGTGCGTGCCCTCGTCCGAAATCTAGAGACAGCGAGGCAGATTTTACCACCGGAGGCAGAGTTAGTTACCGGCGATGTATTAAATGCCACTTCTCTGGGCGATGCGATCGGCGATAGTACGGTGTTGCTGTGCGCGACGGGGGCGGCCCCGGGTTTTGACCCGACTGCGCCTTACAAGGTGGATTTGGAGGGTACTAAAAATTTGGTGGAGGCAGCTAAGGCTAAGGGAATTGAGCATTTTGTGCTGGTGACTTCTCTGTGCGTTTCTCAGTTTTTTCACCCGCTGAATCTGTTTTGGCTGATTCTGGTTTGGAAGAAGCAGGCGGAGGAATATTTGCAAAAATCCGGCTTGACTTATACGATCGTCCGTCCGGGCGGTCTCAAAAATGAGGATAATTCAGATGCGATCGTCATGAGGAGTGCAGATACACTGTTTGAAAGCAGCATTCCCCGCAGTAAGGTAGCTCAAGTCTGTGTGGAGGCGCTGTTTCAGCCTGCTTCTCGCAACAAGGTTGTGGAGATTGTGGCGAAGCCGGAGGCCCCGCAAAAGAGTTTTGAGGAGTTGTTTGCTGGCGTGGTTTGATTGAATTAGGACTGGTGCACTGGTTCCCAGAAACCGGGTTTTTTTACGAAAATACGCATTTACAGCCAACAATTTAGGTAAAAAACCCGGTTTCTTTAGTCCCTGGTAGCGAACCAAGAAACCGGGTTTTTTTACGGGTAAATCTAAAACTTGTACAGCGAAGTCGAAGTATCTAAAATCTAAAACTTGTACAGCGAAGTCGAAGAATCTCAAATCGGCTGACGCACCCGCGCCCAAGTCCCATCAGTACAAACCGCAGAGGAATTGCCAATTTTTCGATCGCCAAATCTGGCAAAATCTTAAGAGCTTGACAATCCGCCATTGAAATTTCCCCTTCCCCGCATGATGAAAACTCTCAAGTGGCCAGCTTGGTTCCCCTATCCGATTTCGTGGTTAAGGGCATTTGCTCTCGCTCAGAGTTTTAGTTTTGTCCTTCGCAGGGGCATTCCTTTCGCCAACGACGATATCGGCTTTCTGGCTCTGCTGCTGGCGGCTTGGCTGATTCAGTTACCTTTGTTCTTTGTCGCTCACTTTTTAGCCGTCAAAATCCTCAATCCCTTGCTGACTATGCTGCCGGGCCGCTTTCGAGTGGCGCGCAAGTTCAAGCGGCGGCATACTGGAGTGCGATCGCACTTGCGAGAAGGGTTGAATGCTGTAGTAGTGATTTTTTTTGCATTCAATCTGGCGCTGTTGGTGCAAATGGCGATTTATTATTGGTCAGTGCGATCGATCGATCCGGCGCAAATGCTCGCAGGAATCTCCACTCTCACAAATGTGGCGATCGCAGGTGAATTCGATTTCTGGCTGGTAAAATTGGCAGGAGCTTTATCGAGTTTAACGCTATTAGCCGCGCCGCTATACCAACACGATTTTCGCGTGCGGCGGATGCGGGCGGATCGAAAATTAGCCGAAATCGCCGAAATGGAAATGACTGCATTTGAAACCGAGAAACTGCGCCGCCGCCAAAAAAGTTTGCTGAGGCGATCGGAACTTCAAATTCTCGGATTTATAATTGTCATCGGCGCTGTAATTAGCTGCGCTGTTTTTTTGGTAGCAAATTTGCGGGGAAATCAGCAGTTTTCGCAGTCTGCGAGCGAGGTGAGAAAAATGCCACCGCTGGCTATGAAAACGGGCGATCCTTACATTCGAGCTTTGATGCGGACTATTTCTGCTAGCGAGTCCAATGTTTCTCGGCCTTATCACGTTGTTTACGGCGGAAAATATGTATTAGATTTGAGCCGTCATCCTGACTGGTGCGTGAAGATTGTTAACGGCCCGAATGTTGGCAAATGTACTACGGCGGCGGGTAGGTATCAATTTTTGACTTCAACTTGGAAAGATAAAGCGAAGCGCTATCATCCAAAGCCTGGTAATTTTGTATTGTGGCAAGATTACAGTTTTGAACCGGAATATCAAGATGCTGTGGTTTATGCTTGGTTGAGCGATCGCAAATTTTGGAAAGCCGATATTCCTGAGATGTTGCGACAGGAAAGATTAACTGATGTTTTGCGGATGCTGTCGGGAACTTGGACGAGTTTGGGATATGGAATTGAGAACAATTCTATGAGTTCAAGTTTGCCGAAAGTCTACCAGAAAGTGCTGCGAGAAGAATTGGCAAATGCTGGTTCTTAGGGAGTTATATCGGGAGCATCTCATTTTTGGAAAAAGCATTTTTTTTTACAGTGCGAGCTTAAGAGCTCGCGTGCTATATATAGCACGCGAGCGGGGACAGCACTACAAATGCAAAACAGAGATGCACCCGTTATATCAAATAGGTTCGTAGTGCGGACTTAAGTCCGCATATTAGGACTAAAGTCATCACTACGAAGAGTTTGTTGGCGATCGTGGGGGGGAGTTATCGGGGCAGTAAGGCCTGTTGCCGGAGATTTTATGCGGTGACAGGCATGACTGTCTCATGTAGCTAGTGTCGGGAGCATCTCATTTTTGCAAAAAGCATTTTTTTTACAGTGCGAGCTTAAGAGCTCGCGTATTGTACAATACGCGAGCTCTTAAGCTCGCACTACTACAAATGCAAAACTGAGATACACCCGCTAGTGTCTGTGTCGCAGCGGGCGA
Organism: Microcoleus sp. PH2017_08_TRC_O_A; assembly: GCF_020738665.1. NCBI lineage: Bacteria > Bacillati > Cyanobacteriota > Cyanophyceae > Oscillatoriales > Microcoleaceae > Microcoleus > Microcoleus sp. PH2017_08_TRC_O_A. Next base: position 10,397 of record NZ_JAEQCE010000063.1, on the reverse strand, counting down.
TCGGCTTAAACAAACACTTTCTGTAACAAATTAATAAGATTTGCGATGGAGTTTGATAAGAGTTATGATACAGTTTAACTCGATCCCTGACTATCGTGAATAATTATTTCATGGTTTCATCCCTATTACCAATCCGAGTAACAATATAAATATTGAGCAAGCCCCGAGAAATTTGGAGGCTCTACGGATCAAATAAGGATACAGCTATGTTTTGCCTGAACCGAGAAACCAGACATTTAGGGCTAGTCGAAACCAGCAATAGGGAGATGCGAGGCTCTACAACCTCGGCTGCTAAAAATATCCGCAGAGTCCGATCGCGAGTGTATAAAGATGAGGCTTTAGTATCGGCCTCCCTGGCGGGACTTCCCGCTCTTTTAGCATCCCTAGAAAGCTTTCGCGAGTAGAGTTTGACAATTTCTCTTGTTGAACGTCGGGAGTTGACTTAGCTAATTATTGCCAGACTCCCGAAAAGATATTCTTGACTCCGATCGCAATTCTATTTAAGTCTTCTTTCAGCAGGGGCGGCCAAGAAACTCCTCTGGCCCGTCCTGCTTCAAATTGCAGCAAACTGTCTGCGGAGAGTAAATGGAGGGCCGAGATTAATTGGCGATCGAGCATTGGAGATTCTTGAAGCCCTTCAAACAATATTTTTAAAGCTAATAAAATCGATGTCACCTGTCCCGGTACGGGTGGCTGGCCTTCTTTGAGGCGCATCAGGAAGGCGTCGGGATTTTTCTTGGTTTCCAGGGCGGTTCCTTGGTCGATCAGAAAACTGCGGGCTGTTTTGTAATCCATTTGACGTGCGATCGAGTTCTTGCAATTAATCAGCAAATATTATATCATCTTTTGTCGCAGTATATTTGTTAATATAGCAGAATCAAGAATCAACAAGCAACTCGTAAGGCGCGCACTGTACAGCCGAAAGCTACTCGTGAAGTCCGCATTCTCATCTACCATACAAGCTCTCGGAAGGTTCGCATTGCACAGCCTACAGCTACTCTTGCTAGTTAGGGTTCAACAGTTGACAGTTGACAGTTGACAGTTGACAGTTTGAGAGCGACCTCTAGCTAGAAGGAAGAGGATTGGAGTAATGAATAGTCTGATTTTAATTTCTCCCTCACTCGTGAGAGGCTTTCAACCAATTATTTCTGGTAAGTTTTAGATAACGGAAAAATCAAACAATGGCAAAACGGCCGAAAAATAGCATAAACTCCCAGATTTATAGATACTTGTGGCTACTTGTGTTGTGTTTGAGCTTCCTGTTAGTTCCGGCTCTCAGAAAAATAGCTGTCGCCACCCCATTTCCCCCGCCCGCTCCTCTTGCAAATAATGCTAGTTTTGGAGCGGGAATTCAACGAACAATGGGGTTACTTGCAACCAGCACTCCCACAGAACGCCACCAAGTACGCATCCTATTTTACGGTCAATCCATCACTCAGCAAGATTGGTGGCAAGATGTAGTGCAGGACTTAAAAAAGCGATTTCCCGATGCAGATTTGATTGTGGAAAATCGCGCAATCGGAGGATTTGCCTCGTCTATTTTAATCCGTCCCAGCGAACATGATTTGTATCCTTTTTATCCAGACTTGCTGATTTTCCACGTCTACGGAGGTGAGGAAGATTACGAAGCGATAATTGCCAATGTCCGCCGCCGCACTACTAGCGAAATACTCTTGCATTCAGACCACATAACCTGGATTCCGACAGGTAAAAACGACAATGAAAATGAAGTCAAAGGCTACGAATGGCACAACACTCATTCTACCAAATGGTTGCCTGAGTTGGCAAATAAATACGGCTGCGAAATCGCGGAAATTCGCACACCTTGGCTCAGATATCTGACAGACAATCGCTTGCAGCCAAAACAGCTATTGAGCGACAGCATTCACCTCAACGCTTGGGGGAATTTTCTGCTAGCTGCTCTCATTAAACCCTACCTGCGATACAACCCAAGTTCTCCTCAAACAGCGCAGCAGAATTTAGTCAAAACTTATACAGTGGGCACTGATGTTAAGTGGCAGAATGGCAAGTTAGTTTTGGAGTTTGAAGGGAATCGGATAGATGCGATCGCCGATCGAAGCTTCAACGGCAAGGCAATTTCTGCTAAAATTGCGATCGACGGCAAAAAACCCTCAGAATTTCCCGAACTTTACAGCATCACCAGACCCAGCATTACTCTCGGCGTCGGTTGGCCAGCAATCATCCAAGTATCCAATCAAAAACCGCTCATCGTCGAAGATTGGAAAGCTACAATCACTGAGATTAACAGCGATGCTACCAAGTTTAAATTTGACGTAGTAGGTTCTCAAACAGGTTACGACGGCAGCGGTACCAACGACAAAATGTTTGTTTCAAAATCGGGCCGCGTCGCGATCGAACCGAGAAACTGGTGGCTGCAAAATGCCTATGAATACTCGAAAAAGCCTACTCCGAAAGGCTTTGAGATTTCGTGGCAAGTTAAGCCGATGTTTGTTGATTCATACATTCCGCCACAAATTGCAGATTCAAGTCGCGAATATCCTACAACATTGGCTCAGAATTTGAGCAACTCCAAACACATCCTCGAAATCGTCCCCGAAACAGACGGGACAGTTCCTATTCAAGCAATTCGAGTTTATCGCCCTCCTTATATTCCGGCGCCATGAAGAAGGACTAAAGTCCTCACTACGAACTTAATTTATGTAGTTATTTCTTCAACCTGCGGAGGCAGGTTTCGTTTGTATAGACGCGGTTTCAACCGCCGAGTTTTCTGTATAGACGCGGTTTCAACCGCCGAGTTTTCTAACAACAATTACCCCCCGCTTCTCGTAATTCCCAACTCGTGAAACATCAACAGCGATAAAAAGAAATCCGCCACAAAAACAAACACCCAAGAAGTCACAACCGCCGCCGTTGCAGCTTGGCCTACCCCTTTCCCTCCGCCCGCCGTCGTCAACCCCCAACCGCAACCGACAAGCGCAATTATCAACCCAAAAATTACACTCTTAATTGCCACAGTTACTAAATCCCAAGGCCCCAAAAAAGTCCGCACCGATTCCAAAAATACCGAAGGTTCCAACTCATAAAAATTAACCGCCACAAACAACCCGCCCAAAATCCCCACCGCCACCGAAAAAATTGTTAAAATCGGCAACATGACACAGCAAGCTATCACCCTCGGGACTACCAAATAATCAACGGGATTTGTTCTCAACATATACAGGGCGTCTATTTGTTCCGTCACCTGCATTTCTCCTATCTCTGCGGCAAAGGCAGAACCTACTTGTCCCGCCACCACGCCCGCCGTTAAAACTGGTGCTAATTCGCGGCAAAATGCCACTGCAAAAGCACCTCCCACCGCCCCAACCGCCCCAAACCGAATCAATTCTCTCGCGGATTGAACAGTAAAAATCATGCCTGCAAAAAATGCTATTAGCAGCACGGATCGCAAAGAATCCAAGCCTACTGTGACTAAATGTTCCATGATTTTGCGGCGGTCAATTTTGCCTTGGAGTAGGCGCAGCAAGACTTGGCCACCTAGGAACAGCGTCACTAAAAAACGCTGAAACCACCTGTTCTTTAAGGTTTCATCTAAATGTCGATCGCGCTTTTGGTAATTTTTAACCAATGACTGACTGCTGGCGATTAATTGCAAATACGGCGAAGCACTGTCACTACTGAGATTTTCGCCAATTGTACAGCAATTATTGCACAATTTGTCAACATATAGCGGTTATCACAAAAATGAGGTACGTTGTTGGGCTTTAGCCCCCTAAGTTTAGTAGTTATATGAGCTGTCTGTTATACCTCATCTTTTTGAGAAAGGCTATATATTTTTTAAGTCTGCCAGCCCTGCGGTTGGTAACTTATACAAAAGGTATGCAGTTGCACAAAGCGCGCTCTTTATAATATAAGCTAAGAGCGCTGAAGCGCAACTACGTACCAAAGAATTAATTTCTATTGATTACTCGGCAAGCAACAAGTCGATAAACTTATCCAACTCTTCATTATACTTTTGGGCTTGCTCCTTGCCAATTCTCACCAGAGTTGATATTTTCTCTGCCGAGGCATCATCAATCGGCAGTCGTGGTTCGTGGCTTAAATCTGGAGAAATTCTCAAATATTGATTGGGTTTGTCAATGGCATCAAAAATTTGGATAATTTGATAATCTATAGTTTCAGCAACTCCCGTCATCATGATATTAATCAAAGGCTGAACCCACTCAATTTTACCCCAATTTTTCACTTCCTCGTAGGGGAATTTTTTCTGAGCTTGTCCCGTCCCCAGCGATAAAATTACCATATCTTTTGCTGTCGGGCCTTTGTCGGAGCGAGTCTCGGGAATTCTTAATTTATTTCTCACTTCGGCATAGGCACAAAGTGCGGGATTGTTGGCGAATACTCCTCCGTCAATTAAAGCGTAGGATTCGTTTGTCAAAGAGTAGATTTTGGGAAGTTCAAAGTAAGAGGGAGCAGCAGATGTGGCTCTGGCGATATCTCTGAGAAAATAGTCTGCTGCTGGATATTTTTTAGCATCTATTTGATTGAAAAAATGAGCTTTTCTCCTTTCGACATCGTAACTGGAAATTAAACAAGGTTTCAGGAGTTGGCTGAGTTTGCAATCTTTGAAATTTTGCCAAAAAAATTTTTCTAACGCATCGCTCGGATATTTCTCATCTATCAAACCGTCTAGAGATTCGAGTGTTTTCAAAAATGAACTTTGAAAAAAGTCGATGCCACTATCGATCGAAAAATTAACCGCGTCTTGGGCAGTCCACTGAGGCCTGCTGGGATTTTTGGCATCCGGAAACAAATAGAGGCAGGTTAAAATTCCTCCCGCACTCGTGCCGGCGATTAAATCAAAATAGTCAGCTATTCTGGCATCTGGGTTGCCGCTTTTTTGTTGTAGCTTTGACTCTAGGGTGACTCCAATTTGCGCGGGGATAATCCCTCTAATTCCGCCTCCATCTATCGATAAAACTCGGGTATATTTAGCCATGTTTTTGCCTTTTCTCGATATTTGCTAGTTCGTTACCAGAAAGAATTGGTTGAAAGCCCCAAGCCCGGGAGAAATTAAAATCAGACTATTCATTACTCCAATCCTCGGACTTAAGCGTAGAGGTCGCTGTCAACTGTCAACTGTCAACTGTCAACTGAATGAAAGTCCCGGAATAAAAAACTGGTTGGACGCGATATTTAGTGGCAAGCTGCGCCTCTGCACGCCCTAGAAATATTAGATTTTGCGTCCGAGACTGGCCCAATCTAACATCTCAAATTTAAGTTTAATTGGCTGGCTGCGAGGGTGTAGCGAAAAATATATTCTACAATTTCTACATAATTGTAGGCGGCGGCGGTTGAGTCTGCCCAGACTGTGATGCCGTGATCGCGAATTAACAACGCGGGTACAGAGGGTACACAAACGGCGAAATATTCACAAATTTCCTTGGCTATTTTAGGCACTTCTAAATAATTTGCAAATAGGGGTATCGCCACCTGTGGGTTTTCCTCCCACACCCCCAAACCTTTCAGCATTTCGATCGCAGGTAAAGGCACTGAATCATCTGCTGTTAGCCGAGAAACTAAATTTGCCTCGATTGAGTGTACGTGATAGCAAGCTTTAGCGCCTGGAAAACAATCGTAAACGGCTAAGTGAATGCTGGTTTCGGCGGAAGGGCGGCTGTCTGGAACGGGTTGTTCGACGATCGCGCCTTCGGAGCTCATTCTGATAAAATCTGAAGGGGTTAACTGCCCTTTCTGGCGGCCGCTAGCAGTAATCCAAAAACTGCCGTCTGGTAAGCGGGCTGAAAGATTGCCAGCAGTCCCAGCCATCCAACCGCGATCGTAAAAATGTTTGGCTGCTACAATTAAATCCGATCTCACATCCTCACTCATTCTCTACTAATCCTCAGTTTTTTATCTACCTTTTACGTTAATAGGAATTGTGCTGGCATATCTAAGTGCAGGGTGTGCAACGCGCACTTTACCAATAGACAAGATTGCATAAGTCTTCGATCGATCCTTCAACCGCAAATGTCAGACAGATAAACACAGATAAACGCAGATAATTTCAGGGTGTTTTCCGATTTTTGCAATTCAAGTCTAATACACATACCGCAGCCCTATGCCCCATGCCCCATGCCCCATGCCCCATGCCCCATGCCCCATGCCCCATTCCCCATGCCCCATGCCCCATGCCCTATGCCCTATGCCCTGTTTGGCCAATAGTTTAGTTGCAATTCCATTGCTGGGATAAATTTTCCAACACGTCAAAAAAATTATCCCATTTAGTATACGGCTTTTGCTGTTCGTCTAGATATTCGGCAAGCCGATCGCGCGCAAACACCGAGTTCGCCTGCAAAGCCATGTTAAAATCCGTCAGCGAATCTCCGATGGCCACCTGTTCCTGGGCTGGGTGCTGCGCCATCACTCGCACCTTAGATACCAATTCTGTATCTCCTTCAAACTCAGAATTGACTTGCAAGTGAGGGCCGCTAGCGTCCACATCTACAGCATAAATTGCGATCGCCCGGTGTGCCAAATCACCCATAACCGTCTCTACCATAACCCGCAGGCCGCCCGAAACGATCGCAAAATCCACCCTTTGCGCGTCCAAAAAATCCAGCAATTCCACCAATCCCGGCCGCATCAGTTGTCCCCTAGAAAATTCCACAATTTCCCCATAACATTCCGAGGGAATAGACTCTAGTAACTGCCGCACTCCCGAGCGCAAACTGATCCTTCTCGCGTACATTTCCGGCATCAGTTGAGACGACAATTCCGGTGCAAAATGCTTGAGCATTGCCACAAAAGTTTCTTCAACAGTTATCGTGCCGTCAAAGTCGCAGAATACCACCCGTTGCTGATTGTTCGGGATTGGAGATTTTTGCTTGTCCGACATCATTCGCACCATTCGAGAACGAGAAAAGTTTACAAAACTCATCGTACACCGAAGAAGCAAGAAGCAAGAAGAAAACAGCCATACTATAATAGCTAAGTGCTGTTAGCAATCACCCGCAGGATTTTATGCAGATTCTTCGAGATCGTCATCGAGAGAATCGTCGAAATCTTCATCGAGATCGTCTTCGAGATCGTCTTCGAGGAATGCTTCTACATCCTGCTTTTGATTTTTTGTCTTTTGGGGAGTAGCCTTAGCAGGCAAACAGATTAAATTATCATCCTCAGTATTAATCAAACCTTTCGATCGCAATTTGCCCATCAGCCGCGTCACCGTTACCCGCGTCGAGCCGATGGCGCTGCCAATTTGAGCGTGAGTCAAGGCCCAAGGCAACCGATAGCCCCGCACCACATCCGGTTCTCCATCACCTACGTAGGGTTCGCCGAACTCTTCGATCAACAAAGTGAGAAAACCCAGCAATCTGTCGATCGTCCGGCGCTGTCCCAAAGTGCTCAGCCAGAGGAGCTTTCGCTGGTGCTGGTAGCGAAACGCATCCAAAATTTCCCGGCGGAAGTGAGGCCAATTATCCAAATCGTGCCAGTACATCCACACTACGTGAGTGTGATCGGCGTGGGCGTAAGCTTGGAGCGTAAAGGGAGACTGAGCAACCAGTTCAAAGGGCTGACCGGCGCCGACGAAGCCCAAAAAAGCTTCTTCTGTAGTTTTGGAAACGGATTTGGACTTTGTTGCAGCGGCGCTAACTTGAGCGCTACCGACGAGCCGCACAGAACCTTTCTGGACTAAATAGAGCAGTCCGGGTCTGGCGGGAATCTTCTCGTCTTTGCTAAAAGTCCGGCAGCGGTAGTGTTCCTGGGCCCAGTCGATAATTCGCTGCCAGGTGATAAACGGTCGATCGATCGTTTCTAGAGGTGTGGAAGTTGATTGCATAAGTGAGGCTCTGGGATATATTTAGTTAGTGAGAAAAACAGCTTTTGCCTGCATTGCGATACTAAGTGAGACAACCAACCCCCCATTGAGCTGACACGCTTCTTAACTGTGCTGACTCTTCTCAGTTTCACCTAAAAACTCAATGTAGCAAAAAATACATAAAAATGGTAGAATTCGGCAATGAGTCGATCGTAAATTATTGTATATTTACCCCAAAAATCGCTAGAAAGCCCATTCCTTCGATGTGAACTCGCCCGGGCGAGCCGATCGACTACCTTTGACATCAGCAGTTTAACGTACAAAGATAGCGCAAGTGGTAACAGTCTCTAGGCACTTTTACTGCAAGAATAGCCGATATGGATACATTAAATATATCCCAGTGCCCGGAAGTTACAGTGAAGTGTTTTTTGCTCTTAAGGTTTCTCTTCGCGATCGAAGAGCAAGGCACAACGAGCGAAATTCCGTTAAATCGGGCTAAAAATAGGGAGCGGGTGGTGTACGTGTCTGCGATCGCCCTGAAATGGGCTGCAACTTGGGACCAGACACCGCAGGCGATCGCCGCACAGTTGGCTGAAATTCTCAAGCCGCTGTGTTGTCCAGATTTCGCCGTTCAAGTCGCACCGTCAGGAATAATTGAGCTAGAGCTGACTGATGCGGGTTTAGCTTTCTGGTTGCAGCGATTAGCTCAAATTCCCCTCCCTGTTCCAGAATATCGCACTTTATCTCCTGTTATATCCGCCGATCGGCTGTTTCCGATTCAGTACAGCCACGCACGCTGCTGTTCCCTGCTGCGAATGGCCGATCGCGATCGGTTAATTGCGATCGCACAGCCGAATGTCACCACAGCGCCGCAAATTTGGTCGCTGGCGGCCCCAAATCCTATTCCTTGGGTTGACGAGGGCGATCGTCGGCTGCTATTAGTAGCTCCAGCAGAACGCAGTTTAATTTCGGAACTGATCGCAGTGCTAGACTGTTTAGCTCCGGTTTTTGAGGCAAATCAACCCGAAAAACCTGTTAATTATTTCAAATTAGCCAATAGTTTGAGCGCAGCATTTCAGACTTTTTACAGCCAGTGCCGAATTTGGGGCGAAGTCAAAACAGAACAGCCAAAACTCGCTCAAGCCCGATTGGGTTTAATATTAGCAACTCAATCCTTGCTGCGGTTTATCCTAGAAGAGCTATTAAATGCCATTGCTCCTATAGAACTTTGATTTAATCATAAAAAATGTTTGTAGTGAGGACTTTAGTCCTCATAAAAGTTAGGGGACTAAAGTCCTTACTACAAACCATTTGAAAACTAGCGCTACTGCGATCGCCGGATGGACTAGCGCGATTACATCTGCGATTTCCATACTGAATATCTCAAGATCGTGCCTGCATCTAGTTTAAGGCGTTGCAGGCGACAGTTGCTCTTCTTCCAGTTTTGCGAGCGGCAGCGTTACGGTAAATTTACTACCGACATCTTCTTCACTGCTCAACGCAATTTCGACGCCGTGCAAGTCCACACATTTTTTAACAATGCTCAGCCCCAGTCCTGTACCGGGAATTATACCGACATTTTTCGCACGAAAAAATGAATCAAACAGCCGTTCTTGGTCTGCCAAAGGTATGCCAATTCCGGCATCTTGCACCTAAAAAACAGCCTCGGTTTCAGTTAGTTTTAATTCAAAAACTACTTCGGTATTCGGAGGAGAATACTTAATAGCATTAGACAGCAAATTGCTGAGAATGCGCCGCAGCAAGCTAGCCTCCAAACAGGCAATCGCCGATTGACACTGATTCACAAAAATCAGCGTCACCGGATCGTTTTGAGGTTTCAACTTCAGGCTGTTCTGAAATTCCGATACCAACTCTTTACAAAACTTTGCCAAGTCTAGCGGTAGCAAACAAAGCGCCATTTTTCCTGACTCAGCTCGACCCAGCAGCAGAACATCATTAATCAAGATCACCGTGACTCCCATATTCTTGAGATACTTGCACAAAGCGTGCAAATTATTCACCAAATCTTGCCCGCGCATCGAAATCTGATAGCCATAAATACTGTCAATCATCACAATCCGCGTCTTTTCCTGTTCCACCTCTTGGCGTACCATACTCGCAAACTGATCCGGCGAATACAGCAAAGGTTCCACAGGTATCACCTAAAGACTTCCTTGTGCCATCATCGCCCCAACCGGGATGTTAACCGATTCGCAGCGGCGCAGCAGAGTAGAAATTGACAGCTTGGACTCGATCGATAATCTTTTGTGTAGTCGGTTCTCGTTCCACCTCCGACGGCGAGAAAATGTCGTAGGTTTGAACTTCGGTAAAAAATTCTGAGGAGGGGCTCAAATCGAGGAAGGCCATCGCCTCCATGTCAAAACCGAGAGTTTCGGCATTGGCGCGCAATTGCGCTTCCGGTTCTCCTAAAGTAATAAACAGGGGCGTTTCTCCCACAGCCACACCTGCGGCCAAAAAGTGAAAGCCCAGGGTTAGGAACTGTAACTTAATTTATGGACAAAGCTACCCATCCTTGACTATTTGGGTAGCTTTGTCCGCAACTCGGGCGATCGCACGAGACTATTTGCCCCTGGTT
>NZ_JAEQCE010000062.1:0-31279 GCF_020738665.1 Microcoleus sp. PH2017_08_TRC_O_A | reverse complement strand
AATCTTGACTCCAGGCAAGTCTAATATATAGTCTAAATAAAAGTCCATGACAGTAAATGTATTGTTTGTTACATTATACACCATAAAGTCAGGAGAGCCTGCACGAGCAAAATTTACGCAAGGAAGTGCTAGAAACAGTCTTAAGAAATGCTGGAATTGATGACCCATGGAAATGGGTAACTAACCACAAAGAAATTAAATATTTTGTTGAAGAAGTTCGCGACAGTCAAAACACGGCTGAAGGAGAACTCAAACAACTGGTTGATTATCGGAATGAAGCTGCACACGGCTCGGTAGACGAGATATTGGGGACTCAAGAACTGTTGGACTTAAGTGATTTTGTTGAGGCTTTATGCAAATCACTTGCCGATTTAGTGACCTACAATATAATTTTACGCCAGAGCGATCGAGGATTGGTAAGGGAAATTGGAAAACTTACTGAGTGGTTCAAAAAACCGCAAGCAGGCGTAGCAAAAGTTAAGGAAGTTACATTAACTGTAGGAGAATGTGTTTTTCTAGTTTTAGTTAATGATGAATTATCGTACTGCTACTCTGCTACAATTGAGAGCATTCAGCTCAACGATATTTCTCACGATCGCCTGGAAATAACCTCGGAAGCAGAAGTAGGCTTAAAGTTCGATCTGGATGCCAGAATAGGATTGACTATTTATGTAACTAAATCAAACAAAGTTGACTAAAATTTTCGTTACTGTGAAGCGCGCTCTATCGCCACAAAATCCCAACAAGAGCGCTCCTCTTCGAGGGCTGCGCTAACGCACAAATACCGTACAATAATCCCACCATCCCGCATCTACCAAATCCTAACCCCATGCTTTGCGATTACCTCGTACAAATCCTCACCGCCCGCGTCTACGATGTTGCTCAAGAATCCCCCCTAGAAGTAGCCCCCAATCTATCAACGCGGCTCAACAATAAACTGCTGCTGAAACGCGAAGATATGCAGTCTGTTTTCTCCTTCAAACTGCGGGGCGCGTACAACAAAATGGCGCAACTGTCGCCGGATTTGCTAGCACAAGGTGCGATCGCAGCTTCCGCCGGCAATCACGCCCAAGGAGTCGCCCTCGCTGCCCGCCACCTGGGAACTCGCGCGATTATCGTCATGCCCGTAACGACGCCGCAGGTGAAGGTTAATGCGGTGATAGCCCGCGGTGGAGAGGTGATTTTGCATGGGGATACCTACGATGATGCCTACGCTTTTGCGCGCCAATTAGAGGTCGAAAAAGGCATGACTTTTATTCACCCTTTTGACGATCCGCACGTGATTGCGGGACAGGGTACGATCGGCATGGAAATTCTGCGGCAACATCAAAAACCGATTCACGCGATTTTTGTGGCAATTGGCGGCGGTGGATTGATTTCGGGAATTGCGGCTTATATCAAGCGGTTGCGCCCGGAAATTAAGATTATTGGTGTGGAACCGGTGGACTCTGATGCGATGAATCAATCGCTGAAAGCGGGTAAACGGGTGCGCTTGTCGCAGGTTGGTTTATTTGCTGACGGCGTTGCGGTGCGGGAAGTTGGCGAGGAAACTTTTCGGCTTTGTCAGGAGTATGTGGATGAGATTATTTTGGTGGATACGGATGATATTTGTGCGGCGATTAAGGATGTTTTTGAGGATACGCGATCGATCTTAGAACCTGCTGGCGCTTTGGCGATCGCAGGTGCGAAGGCTTATGTGGAACGGGAACAAGTCGCAGGAGAAACATTAATTGCGGTTGCTTGCGGCGCGAACATGAATTTCGATCGCCTGCGTTTTGTAGCAGAAAGGGCAGAGTTTGGCGAACGTCGGGAAGCAATTTTTGCAGTCACAATTCCCGAACAACCGGGAAGTCTCCGCAGGTTTTGCGAATGTTTGGGTAAGCGCAATCTAACTGAATTTAGCTATCGAATTGCGGATGAAAAAGCAGCGCATATTTTTATCGGCGTCCAAATTCAAAATCGTGCCGATGCGGTAAAAATAGCAGCGAGTTTTGAAGATTGCGGCTTTAAAACTTTGGATTTAACTGATGATGAATTAACGAAATTGCACTTGCGGCATATGGTGGGCGGGCGTTCGATGCTGGCGGATCATGAGTTATTTTATCGCTTTGAATTTCCCGAACGTCCGGGTGCGTTGATGAAGTTTGTGGGTTCGATGAGTCCTAATTGGAATATCAGCGTTTTTCACTATCGGAATAACGGCGCAGATTACGGGCGAATTGTGGTGGGAATTCAAGTACCGCCGGATGAGATGCAGGAGTGGCAGGCTTTTTTGGATACGCTGGGTTATCAGTATGGGGATGAGAGTCAGAATCCGGCTTATAAGTTGTTTTTGAGGTAGTTTATTATTCGGCGGTTGAAACCGATCCTATACAAACGAAGTCCGCCTCCGCGGACTAAGAAAAAGGACGCGAACAATGTCATGTCGGGTTTTCGACGCATCAAACTTCCGATCGCAAATTCTGCACATCCTGAACGCTGAGTCCGGTTATTTGGGCTATGGTTGCGTCATCTAGGCGATCGAGTAACTGCCGTGCGATCGCGAGTGTTGCTTCTTTTTTAGCTTCTTTTCGAGCTTGTTTTTCAGCATAGATTATAACTCCTTGTTGGTCATAAATAAACATTTCTTGCCGTTCGATAGCGTCCAGCTCGTCAGGATTTAAATTAACTTGATTTGCTATATCAAAGGCTTGATGAATCTCTGGAATGACATCCATTGTTTCTGGGATTTGTGTCAGCGTATTAGCATATTTTATGAAATAAATCCATTTATCCACCAGGGTTTCTAACTGTGACAAATCTTTGGTAAATTTCGGGAGTTCGACAAACACTAGCTTCATGTTATTATCGGTATATCTCAGATTAGTCGTTTCTTCTTTGTAAACAAATCTAGAAATTACCCGATCGCTATTTTCAAACATCTCAAAATCAGTCAGTGTCAGTGCAATCACAGGTTGCAGCATTCCGTAGCCTTGTCCTTTCTGTAATTGAGAAACATAGGTTTTTGCAGCGTTGTATAAAACTCTCTTTCCGAAAAACTCTACATTTAATACCTGCATTTCAATAATGACGAGAGTACCATCGGCAAGTCGGGCTTTCACATCTAAGTAAGTATCTTTTAACCCTGTGATTTTTGGGGGCAAATTGGGATTAATAATTTCTAAGTCTTCTATGGTAGGATTGCCATCGTAAATCATGGCGTTGAGAAAGCTGATGAGTATGCCTTTGTTATCTGAAGAACCGAAGATTTTTTTGAAGGCGTAGTCGGTTTTCGGGTTGATGAATGTCATGGTGGGAATCTGGAATAACGACCGCTGTGTCGATTGTATCATCGGTGCGATCAAACTTGACGGGTGCGATCGCCCGTAGGAGAAGATAATGAGCTATCCTCACTCTTGAGAGTCAGAATGGCGATCGGGCTTTTCCAGATAGATGCGATTGGAAGTACAATAAAGTTAAAAGTTACAAAAGGGAACAATGGCAGCACGCGATCGCTTTCATGAAGCCGTTAAGCTTGCCCTTCAGAAGGAAAATTGGGTGATTACCGACGATCCGCTGAGGCTAGAAACCGGTTGAGCAAAGTTTGAGATTGATTTGGGTGCAGAGCGTTTACTCGCAGCACAACGGGCAGGAGAAAAAATCGCCGTCGAAATTAAAACATTTTTGGGTGACTCCCCGATTACGGATTATCATGCGGCATTAGGACAGTTTCTGAATTATCGGCTTGCATTAGAACTTAAGGAACCCGATCGCAAGCTTTATTTAGCAGTTCCTGTTGCGGTGCACGAAGCTTTTTTTCAGCGGGAGTTTTTGCAAATTTCGGTAGAGCGGCATCAAGTTAACCGCATTGTCTACGATCCAGTGAATGAGGTGATTGTACAATGGATAAGCTAGAGCATTATCGTCAGTCGATTCAAGCATTATTGACTGAATATGTGGCAACTCCGATCTCCAATGGTGCGATCGAATCGCAAATAATTTTTGATACGCAGCGGGATCATTATCAAGTGACGAATGTTGGTTGGGATGGGCATCGGCGGGTGTATGGATGCGTGCTGCATTTAGATATTAAGGATGGCAAGATTTGGTTGCAGCAGAATACAACGGAGATGCGAGTGGCGCACGAGTTGGTGGCAATGGGTGTGGCAAAGGAGGATATTATCTTGGGATTTCAAGCAACCTATGTGCGCGAGTACACGGGCTTTGGAGTGGCTTAGCGATCGCTAAAAATAATGTCACCAGCAGCGATTTCCTGACGTACTATCTCAGCTAGACTATCCCACTGAGCGTCTGTTGTAGCTTCAAATTGAGCCTTCCACACCTGTTCGTCACTGATATCCTCTTCCGCCATTAGAATGCGGATTAACTCTCGTTTGTCGATCGCAGATAGTTGTCTAATGGTAGGGAGTAATTCTGTTAGTGCGATCGGTTGTTTTCCTACGATGCGTCTATGTTAACGGTAGCAGGTCAACGTAGTAATTGCAACTTCTAGGGGAGTTTGACAAAAAATGCCCAAAAATTGCTATAATAAAGAGTCTTAGAAACTTAACACTAAAGGCTGAGGTTAAAGTCGTGACAATAACTTCACAAGAAACGGATGTAGAAATTCAACAATTCCCGATTCTTCTGGGACAGGGAGGGGAAATTACCATTCCCCAGTTATTACAAGATGCTCTCAAGGTCGATCGGGGAGATATGCTGGTGCTACTCCAAATAGGTAATTTGATTGTGCTTGCTCCCAAACAACCTCAAGTTCCCCAACTAATCGATCGGATTGCAACTATTATGGAAAGTGAAAATGTGGGTTTGACTGATTTATTGGCGGGTTTAGAGGCCGAGCGAGAGGCGATTTGGCAGGAGAAACATTCTTGATGCGTAGGATATTTGCAGACTCCAGCGTGTTAATTGCCGGATGCGGATCGCGAACAGGAGCTAGTCGTGCTGTGCTGACAATGGCAGAAATAGGTCTTTTCAAGTTGGTTGTATCTGACCAAGTTTTGGAGGAATGCGATCGCAATTTACGCAAAAAAATACCTGCGTCTCTGCCAATTTTTACAGAGTTGCTAGCTACTATTAACCCCGAAATTCAACCCGATCCATCCCTCGAAGAATCATCGCGGTGGGCGGCTATTATTGAAGCTAAAGATACCCCGATTTTAGCGGCGGCTGTTCTGGCAAATGTCGATCGCCTGTTGAGCTTAAATACCAAAGATTTTACGTCCGAAGTTGCTGCACAAAGCGGGTTAATGATTCAAACTCCAGCAGAATTTGTTACAGAAATCCGAGAGATTGTAGGAAAAGGTTTGTCGTCAACGTGATTCGAGGGTGATGAGCGACGTATCAGAAAGGCGATCGCACTTAGTTTTGTTCGTAAGGGCGATCGCACTTCGCGCACCACAATCTATTCTGGTTTCATCCAACCTTTAACGATCGCCTTCCCGACATTGACATAAGGATTGTCTAAAAACTCTTCGATCGCAGCTTCACCACCAGCCTGCAATGCACCAACCGCACGACGCTTGAAACTGGGGGTAGTTTCATCATTAACGTGAGCAATCTTTTCCGCATCAGTAGCGGTGGGATTACTTACCTCTAATTGTTTGAGCAGTTGTTGAATTTCTTTTGCTGAAGCCGCAAGAGTTTGTTTCTGTTCTGATTGTTGGACAAAAGAGTTGTTGTCAGAGCTGGCATTCTCACCCATAGCCCCAACCTGACCATGATTATTATAAGAAGTTTGTGACACTACTTTACTCTCGGATACGGGTTTATACTCTACATTTCCATCGACGTTTCCTTGAACCAAGTTGCCCTGAAAACTACTATTATTCATGTCTACAGATTTACGTTCCATAACTGCTAGCATCCTCAATTGCTAATGTTTACTTTTAGTGTTATGTTAGCTCAATTACCAGAAAGATACGAAGTATTACCACCGACATTTCCCTGTATTAAGTTACCTTTTACTTCACTATTGTTGATACATATTTCATAAGATACGTTGTTTTTTTCTTTTTCTATAAAATCATATATGCCTAAAACTATCTGTTTGAGTTTTGCTAGTTCATCCGTAACAAATAGCGTTTTGTCACCTGAATTTAGAGTAATTAATAGACCGTGGTATTTGGGCTTTTTCAAGTTCCAAACTACACCTCCAATTGCAACCAATACCAACAAACCACCTAGTGCACTGTTACCTATACCAGCTATCAATGAAGCAAAAAAAATACTGACAATTATCGACCAAGGAATCGTTCCAATATCGACCGCTCCTTCACTAAAACTTGTTATATTGTGAGTTTGATAAACAGTATTTGAAAAACGAACTGTTCTTTGGGTTATAGTAATAACTTGATTTCGTTCTAAAGCGATGCTCTGATTACTTCCCAAGAGGTTTGGTGTTGCCATTTATTATACCTATAAAATTGATGTTTGATGCTATGTGACGACACCCTTTTCAGCTCTGAGGCACAACTACGCGCCTGTTAATAAACACTCTAGTAAGATGCTTGTGTCTGCTTTACTGATACTAAACCGATCGCACAAAAATTAAAAGCGGAAAAAGACGGATTTTTCTTAAATTATTGTAAACTACGGAAAAAGACGGATCGAGACGGATAAAGTCGGCTATAATAACCACTGTCCTCCCACATCCCGGATGATGCGCCTTCAAGAAATACTTCAATTTATAGATGATGCTGTCTACGCCAAGACAGGCAAACATTTAAATGACTTGCAGCGCGGAATTATTGAAGGAACGCTGAAGCGTCAAAAGTATGATGACATTGCAGAAAATTGTGGTTGTTCAGCGGGTCATGCTAAGGATGTAGGTTACGAGCTTTTGCAAATGTTATCTGATGTCTTTGATGAAGAAGTTGATAAAAAAAATCTTAAATCAGTCGTAGAACGGCAAGGTGCTCTAAATATTTCTTTGGGTGCTCGAAGCTTTAATAGCAATAATAATATAATCGGCTGTGTAAACATGGGTTCCGAACAAACAATTCCTACGCCAGATAAAAGTCAGCCGGAAAATCCCGACTTGCAGGATGAAAGCAAAAATCAAACTAAGATTGAAACAATAGATAAATTACGGCAGTTTGGCTTAAGCGATGAGCAAATTGCCGAAGCGCTAGATCTACCTTTAGAGCAGGTTAAACAGGTGGACTTGGAGGAATAAATTCTGCGCCCTGTGCGAATTTTACTAAAGTGAAACTAAAAAAGGAGATATTTCAGGCGTTGTGCATAATTCCCAGAAACCGGGTTTCTTCCGAGATATTTAGCCACCCAACCCAAATTTTGTAAGAAACCCGGTTTCTTAGCCTTTGCATACTTCCCAGAAACCGAATTGGAGAATCAATTGAAAATCAAAATTATCATTCACGAAGCAGAAGAAGGCGGATACTGGGCAGAAGTTCCTGCTATTCCTGGCTGTGCAACAGAGGGAGAAACCTTCGAGGAACTACTGCAAAACCTCTAGGTCGCGATCGAAGGTTGCCTTGTTGAACTAAAATAAAATATCCCCAGATATTTTCAGCTATGAACACAAAACTCATTGAATCCTTAGTACAAATCATTCAGACGCTCTCAGAAGAGGAGCAATTGCTAATCAAAGCAAAATTGTTTAGCAACATCCCCTATCCTTCTACTGTGGAAATAACCCAGTTAGCCCAAAGCGGGAGAGCATTTCAATTCCTGCACGATGAACCTGATATTTACAACCTTGAAGATGGAGAGCCAATTTAGTGAAGCTAAAAAAAGGAGATATTGTTTTAGCTGAATTTCCCTTTACAGATTTGAGTTAGAAAAAGTTACGTCCGGCTTTAGTGCTGTGGGCAAGTTCAACTATAGATGAAATTACTATCTGCTTCATTTCTTCGCAAAATGTCACTAGCCTAAGTTCAGATGAATTTACTTTAAATGCTTCCGATCCAGAATTTTTTAGTACGGGATTAAGAGTATCTTCTAAAGTTAGAGTGACTCGGATTGTCAGCCTTGAACAGAGATTAATCGTGAGACGATTGGGCGAGTTAGAAAGTCAGCAAATGCAGCAATTGAATGCAACTATAATACAAGCATTTCAATTAGTATAGCCTTGTTGAGTCTCGCGCGCTTGCCGGAAACGATCGCAAATCCCTGCAATAAAAGTTTCGCCATGATTTCAAACCAGCACCGGACGACTTCTCAGCGGCACAAGAATTTCATGCAAAACACTAGGCTTCGCACTAAGATATACTTCACCACAATTACCCTCGTTATATCCGACAACAATAGCCCCGATCGCACTACCGATTTCAGGATACATCTCTTCACTCATCTCTCCCTCATCCAAAAAGTCTGGAATTTTAATCAAACCTTTGACACCATCTTCACCAATATTAACAAACACTCCAAAGGGAGCATGATATTCAACTTTACCCAGCAAAAACTGCCCCAATCTGTACTTTAATTTAATTTGTTCCCAGCTTTGACTATCCATAATATTCACTGTGGTTTGAGGACTCGTGGAAATTGGTTGAGTATGGCAAACAAGCGTTGAGGTACAATTACCTCAATTCGCTCGTAACCGTCTTTTTCATCATAGCGATATTCCAGCGACTTGAAATACTGCTCATAACTTGACCGATCAATTGAAACCTCCAGTATCCCTTCTTTATAGCTTTGATTATACTCTTCTGCAATACTTCGATCGTTGGGGCCGGCAAAATAGCAATTTCCATCGACATAAGGAGGATTGTAGGGAAAATCGACTGGTTGAAATCCCTCTTTCAGTAATTTCTGACCTTTGCGTTTTTGAGGTGCTTTGTAAATCGTAATGATTTGGGGGGATTGTGACTGACTAGGTTCCATGTAAAATGCTTCAAATCTCCCTACACTTTCCTTCACTAAATGCTTGTTCTGCTTGTCGAATCAAGGGGTCAAATTTGCCTGCTTTCAAATCCTCTTCGATTTGCCGATCCCAAAGAGATTCTTGGAACTCTTCAAGCCATTCAAAAAACTCTGCGAGTTCATTTTGTGGAAGTTCCCTTACTGCTGTCTTGAGTTCTGTAATGTTCATGGGTAAGTAATTTTTTTCGTAATATTCGTTTACCTGTTTGCTCTAATTATATAGCATCGATCGACATCACCGACCTTCGCCATCACATTATACCAAAGGGTGCATCTCACTTTTGAAGAGGGCGAAGCATGACCGCATATAAGTTATTAGTTATAATTTTATATTGACTGCGGTCATGCTTCGCCCCTACAAACATATTTGCTTGCATTGAGATGCACCCATACCAAATCTCCTTCTATTACCTCTCTTCAGTCTCGCGTTTCGCCGACTTGGTTGTTCCTGTAGAAGTGATTTCAATCGTCTGGTGACTGACAAATTAGTAGCATGGAAAGAGGAATCTTCGTCTGTGGATGTATCGGTTCCTGGAATTCGCACACTCTCCAGCCGGATTCCGATACTTGTTGAAACCAGGAACTAACTGTGCGGAAATACCAGGGCATCGGCTCTCGAAAAGCTCCGCCGAAATTGTCGAAAGTCTCGATTTTCCATCCGTCAACATAGGGCTGTTGCTGACACGCTGTGAATGGATGAACTGTCTGGATTAACAAATGTCCGTCTGAGACTGTGGCTTGGCGTAACGATCGCAATAAATCTCCAATTTCCTCGCCGAGTAGCGAAAAATTGCAGACAATCCCATCGTAGGATTGACCGAGTATCCCTGGATTGGCAATAATCTCATCGTAGCCGATCGCCCGAAAACAACCGCTGCTTTTCTCACGAGCGCGATCGATCAAACCACGGGAAGCATCAACTCCAACCACCTCTACACCGTGCTTTGCTAAGGCGCGCCCCAGCCAACCTTCACCGCATCCGACATCCAGCACTCGCCGATGCCCGTAGCGCAGCACAGCTTGTAGAATAGCCTCATCCGTTGCTGCGCGGCGACTTTCGATCGAATTTTGCTCGATCGCCCGCGTCCATGCGTCAGCATTAGCTTCCCAACTCTGTTGAATTTGTTGTTCAGGGCGATCGCATTTCATGGTAATTCTATTCTTGGTACTAAGACTTACGAAGAAATCTGATTTTGAATCCGATTCTGCGTAAGTCCTGAGTATATAAAAACGAGTTCAGAAAGAGCGATTCTTAAACCCATCTACCCACAACAACCCTCACCGTTCCATCCGCCAAAGTTTCCTCTTCTTCCACATTAAAACCCTCAGACTCCACCGCCGCCATCAAACTTTTGCGCGCGTATTTCTGACTGATTGAATTAACAAAATCCTGCTGGTTAATGCGAGCGCCCCAAAAATCCGCCACCAATTCATAATCCTCTCCGCTGCGCCGAAAACCCAAATCGTAACCGTTCGACTGCCGAATCACGTACTCGGCATTAGTTTTCTCGCCATGATAACCCCGCACCTGCACATTGCACTCTACTTGATAACCCAACTCTTCCAACACTTGATGCAGCAGTTCGCCGTTTTTGATCTGAACCTTGATCGTTGTGAAGTGTGACATATCACTTTCGGATTTTTGTGTGAAACGCTGATTTGATTATAATAACATAAATAGCAACAGTCAATAAGTTAGGACTTACGCTATTTAACCCGATATTTACGAAATATTGCGGGTTTTGCTTTTTTTGCGCCTGCAATTAAACCCGGTTTCTGGCAGCTTGGTACCCAGCGTCATGCCCTTGCCAAAATTTAAGTTTTAAATCGCTCTACCGATTGTCAACTTTCGTGTCTCGCCAGTTAATTACCAATTCCCCAATTTCCCAATCTAAAATCTAAAATCTAAAATCTAAAATGGTATGATTTCCGACAATTCTAACCAACCCAAAGAATATGATGCCGTCCTCGGCGGCCAAAGTCAAATCCCGATCGCCGCCGCCGTTTTGGGAGGCATCGCCGGAGTCAAGCAGCGCTTGCACAGTCCTAGTGTCGAGCCACGCATGGCCGCCGTTAAAGATGCTCCTAAATACGGAGACGCCGGTTTGAATTTAGCAATTGCAGCCCTGCTAGATCCCGCACCAGAAGTGCAGCGAGTTGCTTATTCAGTTTTGCGACAAAGGACAGAACCTTTTGTCCGCCAAGCTTTAACAGAATTCGTGCCTTACCAGTTGTTTGACTGCATCCGCACTGTGAAAACTGGGACAAATGTAGCGATTAGTCCCGGAGGATCTCGCACGGCGAGTTTGCACAGCAAAATAATTAGAATTTGCGATTTAGAGACAGGAGAAATACTCTATACTGTAGACAAGTATCCCCGCGCTCAAGAAACTTTTGTTCTTTGCCAAGAAACCGAAGTTTTTGTCAGGAGCAGAAATCTTCCGAAACACCGCGCGATCGAAATTTGGCAGGGAGGAGAATTGCTGCATACTTCCCTCGGACACGAAGGAGAAATTACGGCAATTGTCATCAGTCCCGACAGTCGAGTTATCGCCACGGGTTCGGCAGATACTACAATCAAAATTTGGGATTTAGAGAGCGGAAAGTTAATTTGTACTTTTGGCAGTCATTTAACTTGGGGAGCTCATAAAGGAGGAATTGCGAGTTTGGCTTTTAGCCCGATCGCACCAACTCTCGCGCTTCAGCAGTTCTGATGGTACCATTAAAATCTGGAACCTCGGCAGCCGAGAATGCTCCCAAACAATTAAAGGTTATGCCAATTGTCTAGCTTTCAGTCGAGACGGGCAGACTTTGGCTGCTGGCGGCTGGGACAGAAACATTCAACTGCGCCAGCTATCGCATCCGGATAGTCCAATAACTTTGGCAGGGCATTTTAACTCGATAAATGCGATCGTCTTTAGTCCCGACGGGCGCACTGTTGTCAGTGCTAGCGCCGATGGTAATCTCAAATTATGGAATGCCCGCACTGGCGAACAAATTCACACTCTCGGCGGACATCAAAACTCTGTTACTTGTCTTACTTTTAGCAGCGATGGCGAAACTATTATCAGCGGCAGTTTAGACAAAACTATCAAATCTTGGGGAATTAATTGAAGGCAGAAGGAATAAGAAATAACGCAGAAGTCAGAAGGAAGGGCAATATCAAATCCGCCCTTCATCGTCCTGTATTCATCTCTCTTATCTCCCTCTGTGTTCTCTGTGTTCTCTGCGGTTAAATAATTCCGATGCAACCGGAAACGATATAACATCTCTGGGAACAGTAAAAACCGTTTGTTACTCTTCCCAGAGCGTCCCGGCACACCAAAGCTGATATACATATAGCGAGTGTCCCGCACACCAAAACACCGTGTAAAAGCAAAACACAGATGTGGCCCTTGGAAAAAGCAAGAGGAAATGACGAAGAGGGAAGGGGCAATCGACAATCGACGGCATGGGGCAAGTGCAATGCGAGAACTTCCTAACCGTCGGGCCCGGTGGTTATATTTCAAAATTCGCGATTTCCGATTCCTAGGTGCGTAAATATACGCAAGCAAATATAATAACTTTATAATTCTAGGTCTTGTGCAAGCCGAGGATTGCGAAACTTCTTTTTGCACTACTACACATACTTAGGGTAAAAGTATCGATTCGCAACCATTATTCAGCTTGTTGTCAATTTCTGAATAGTCGCCACACAACCGGGCAAGCCACGATTTATGAATCCTTGACACTAGCTTGAAATTATCGAATCTTCCTCAGATGAGTATCGCAACGAACTGTAATATTTGATTGAAAAAGTTTATGCTTAAAAGATAGGCAGGGGTTAAATATAACAGTGCTTCCCTGAGTAACCATGTCACACTGCAACCAATCCATCTATGCTTCCAGCAATGCCACAGAAATCTGCGGTACTACTGCCAGTTGGCAGGAAAAAGCCGATCGACTAACGGTAGAATTAGGCAACACGCGCGATCGGCTTCAGGCAGAAATCGATCGCCTGAAACAAGACAACCAAACCCTGCACGCCGCTGTCAGTTGTGCTCCAGTTTTCCTGTGGGCAACCGACAAAGACGGCAGGTTAACCCTTGCAGCAGGCAAAGGATTGGAAAATTTGGGGCTCGAACCGGGTGAGGCTGTCGGAGAGTCGATTTTTGCAGTTTACAGCCAGCCAGATATCTTAGAAAATATTGCCCAGGTACTAGCAGGAAACGATCGCACTTGGAATGCCCAACAGGGGGATTTTATTCACGAAATTCGATCGGCACCGCTGCAAGACGCAAACGGCGAAGTTGTCGGGGCTGTCGGTGTTTCTACTGATATTACCGAGCGCGAGCGAGCCATGACAACTCTCTCTCTTTCAAATCAAGAATTAGAAGACAAACTTACTCTGCAAACGGCAGTCTCGAATGCAGCACTAGCCGAAAGCGAAAAAAAGTACCGCAACCTCGTAGAAACCTCCCAAGAGTTGATTTGGTCGATCGACATTCAAGGCATCTTGACTTTTGTCAATTCCGCCGCCAAAAGGATCTACGGTTACGAACCCCTAGAAATGATCGGTCGTCGCTTTGCAGATTTTTTGATTAAAGAAGAAAAAGCCAGACAAATAGAAATATTTGCCCAACTCTTAGCAAGAACCAGCCTTCAGCCACAAACCCCTAATTTGCCTTACGAAATAGTACACATCCGCAAAGACGGTACCGCCGTCCACCTGCGCGTCAACAGCATCGTCAACCAAGCTGAAAACGGCGCTATTTTAGGCCTGTGCGGAACGGCGACAGATATTAGCGATCGCAAGCGCTCCGAAGAAGCACTCCAAGAAGCTACAGACCAACTTCGCGCCGTCTTGGATGCCGTACCCGGACTGATTTCTTGGGTCAGTTCAGATTTGCGGTATATTGGAGTCAACCAGCACTTAGCAACCTCGTTCAAACGGTCTCCTGAAAGTTTTGTCGGGGAAGAAATCAACTTTCTCGACAAAGGCTCAACTTTTGGACAACTGATCCGAAACTTTTTTCACAGTTCATGTCAGCAAACCTCCCAAGAAATAGATATAGAAATTAACGGCTTAGCCTGCAATTATTTAATAGTAGCTCAAAAATATCATCAAGGAACCGCAGCAGTTTCCGTAGGAATAGACATTACCGAGCGCAAGCGCGCCGAAGCTCAAAAAAGCCAATTAATCGTTTCTTTGCAAGAGTCTGAATGCAAATTTCGGAGCCTTTACGAAGCCACCAGCGACGCAGTAATGCTGATCGAAGAAGACAATTTTTTTGACTGCAACCTCGCCACCCTAGCAATTTTTGGTTGCAGCAATCAAGAACAGTTTTACGGCAAGAAACCTAGCGAATTCTCCCCGGAATTTCAGCCTAACGGACAAGACTCGTGCAGTCTAGCAACACAAAAAATATCCGCAGCAATGCAAACAGGTAGCTGTCGCTTTGACTGGGTGCACAAACGGCTAGACGATTCAGAATTTCCCGCAGAAGTGCTGTTAAATGCAATGGAAATTAACGGTAGAAAAATAATTCAAGCAGTAGTGCGGGACATTACAGATCGCAAGCGCGACGAAGATCGCATCAAAGCATCCCTCGCAGAAAAAGAAGTCCTCCTCAAGGAAATTCACCATCGCGTCAAAAACAACCTTCAAGTTATTTCGAGTTTGCTCAAACTTCAGTCCCGCTACATCCAAGACAGTCGCGTTAGTGAAATGTTAAAAGAAAGTCAAAACCGAGTCAGATCGATGGCCATGGTGCACGAACAATTGTATCAATCCAAAGACTTGTCAAACATTGATTTTGCTGAATACATCCAAAATCTTGCCCACAATTTATTCCAAGCTTATGAAATTGATACAGAAGGCGTGAAGTTGCAAACAAATATTGCGCCGTGTTCTATGAATATTGATACGGCAGTTCCTTGCGGGTTAATTATCAACGAGCTTGTGACAAACTCGCTCAAGTATGCTTTTACAGGACAAACTCAAGGTAAAATAAAAATAGATTTTACTTTAGATAATAACCGGGTTTGCGTGCTAGCTGTGAGCGACAGTGGAATTGGTTTCCCTCCAGACTTAGATTATCGAAATGCCCGAACATTGGGTTTGCGACTGGTCGGGTCTTTGGTCAAGCAAATTCGGGGTAAAATAGAACTGTTAGAAACGGCTGGCACGAATTTTAAAATAACATTTTCCAAGCAAAATAGCACTTTAAGGAGACAACTTAATGTCAAATAAAAAAATTCTGATAGTTGAGGACGAAAGCATCATTGCGGAAGACATTTCCGACAGTTTAATATCTAGAGGGTATAGCATAACAGGTATTGTGTATTCCGGAGAAGAAGCGATTGAATCCGCAGCCGAATTCAGACCAGATTTAGTTTTGATGGATGTTAACCTCCAAGGAGAAATCGACGGAATTACAGCAGCAGAAGAAATTCGATCGCGCTTTCAGATTCCGGTAGTTTATTTGACAGCTTATGCGGACGAAAACACTTTACGGCGCGTCAATGCAACGAAACCTTTCGGCTATATTGTGAAACCATTTGAAGAAAAAAACTTGCACACAACTATTCAAATAGCTCTCCACCGACATCAGCATGACTGCTTGACAAACTTGCCAAATCGTTCGCTGTTACGAGAGCAGCTAAGTCTGCTATTAGACAAGCAAAAAGAATTGCCCGAAATGATTCCCGTTGTCATTCTTAGTTTAGATAGAATTAACCGGATTAACAGTACCTTGGGGCACGATATCGGCGACTACGTACTTTGCAAAGTTGCTGAGCGGTTGAGCAACTGCACGGAGAAGATTAATATTGTGGCTCGTTTGGAATCTGCCGAATTTGCAATTGTTCTCGAACCAGTTGCCGAAAAACAGGATGCTGCCAAGATTGCTCGAAACATTTTAGATATTGTAGCCCAAGCTATGATTGTCAAAGGCTCGGAACTCTATGTCACGGCAAGTATGGGCATTTCTTTGTCTCCTGGCGACGGCAACGATGGAGAAGAACTGCTAAAAAATGCTTATACAGCTATGTACAATTCTCAGGAAAAAGGTGGCAACAAGTATCAGTTTTATACGGCAAAAGTTGCGAATAATTATATCAATAAATTCACTCAAGAGACTTGCCTGCGTAATGCTTTAAAACGCTCGGAATTTGAAGTTTACTATGAGCCACAAATAGAAATTAAAACCGGAAAAATTATTGGTGCTGAAGCTTTGGTGCGCTGGAACCATCCAAAAAGGGGCAGAGTTTCCCCTGCGGAATTTATTCCCATGGCTGAAGAGATGGGCTTGATTGCACCGCTGGGCGAATGGGTGTTAGAGACGGCTTGCAGGCAAACTAAAGCTTGGCAAACAGAGGGTTTGCCTCCGCTGCGGGTAGCAGTCAACGTATCAGCCCGCCAGTTCGATCGCAAAAATTTGACCGAGAGAGTCAGCCAGATATTAAGAGAAACTCATCTAGATCCTAAATGTCTGGAATTAGAATTGACGGAAGGTTTAGTTTTGCAAGATGAAGCGGCAGCAGCTCAAGCTTTTACTGTGTGGAGAGATATGGGGATTAGGATAGCAATTGATGATTTTGGCACGGGATATTCTTCTTTGAGCTATCCGAAACGCTTGCCGTTTGATGCGCTCAAAATTGATAAGAGTTTTATTCGCGATATTGCTGACGATCGCCAAAATGCTGCGATTACAATAGCGATTATTCAAATGGCGCACTCCATGAATATGACTGTGATTGCTGAGGGGGTAGAAAATCAGCGGGAACTTTCTTTTTTGTGTGCACACGATTGCGACGAAATTCAAGGTCATTTTTTCAGTCAGGCTTTGCCAAAGGCTGAGTTTGAAGTGCTGCTCAAAAGCGATAAGTGCTGGAATTTTTAGGCATTGGGAATTGGGCATGGGGCATGGGGGATTGTTCAACAGTTGACAGTTGACTGTTGACTGTTGACTGTTGACTGTTTGATAGCGATCTTTACCTTTAAGTCCGAGGATTGGAGTAATGAATAGTCTAATACCATTTTTATAAAATTGTGCAATACGCTTGACCCCCCCTAGCCCCCCCTTGTAAAGGGGGGGACAAGAATACTGTTGCTTTTTTTTAATTGGTATAATTTTAATTTCTCCCGATCGGGGTTGGGGCTTTTAACCAATTCTTTCTGGTAATTTTCCGCAATGACTAATGACTAATGACTAAGAGGGCGGGCACTCAAGGCCGGGCCCCTACCAACTGACAACTTACTAATTTAAAAGATTCGCCCAACCAGCCAATTTCCCAGCCACAACCCGAAACCAGAAGTAGCCACTAACAGGATAAATGTGTAAAGCCCGCCATTGCCGATCGACCTTTCACCAGCTACCATCCGCGCCACAACTCCCGCAATAATCCCGATCGCAGCCCAAGCCCCATAAACAGCCTTAGAGCCCGCGATAGCCAAGGCTTGGGCGAAATCCCCCGAACCCTGCCCAGTCAAAGCCCCCGCCCACGCACCAATCAAGAGCCCGATCGCACCTCCAAGCCCGACGGGCCCACCAGAATGTACGCCTAGTTCCGCCGCCAGCCCGCACATCAAGCCCACAATCCCCCAACAAACCGCCTCCACTAACACCTTCAGCCAATTACCGGAACCCGTTCCAGCCATCAATCCCACCACTGTCAGCACTCCCGCTGCTGCCAAAACTACAGCCACGGCCCGGGACTGGGCCTCTGAACTGGCGATCGCCCCCAAACCAGCCCCAACTAGCGCCCAAGCAGCCCCTGTTGCGATTCCTCCCGCCTGAAAACCGGCGATCGACCCCCCCACCGTCCCAGCCAAAACTAACGCCGCCAGCCACACTCTAGGCGTTGCCGAACCCTCCGCCAGCAAAATCGCGGCCCACAACCAATCCGCACCCCAGATTAAAGTCAACATCCACATTGGGGCGTCAAATTTCGTCAAAATGTAGCCTGTCACAGCGTAACTCCCAACTGCGATCGCCAACGGCCCCCAAGGGAAGATGGAATATTTTTGAGATAGCCGCGGTTGTGAGTATGGAGTCGGAAATTCTTTTTTCCGGTTCGGGGTAAGGTAGGCATATTTTTGAGATGGCCGCGCTTCCCTCGCCACGGTGGGCCCCGATGGCTTTTTCCCCCCCCACGTTTGGCGATTTTGAGTTGTAAATCGTTTCTTGTTTTTCGGGTTGTTTGGAGTGGAAATTTTGTGGGATGCGGCTTTTTTTTGCCGGCTTTGAGTGCGCTGGGAACCGGGCTTGCGGGCTGATTTTGCCGATCGCCTTCTCAGCGGCTTTTCGGGCGGCTTTTCTGGTGGTGATGGTTGCGGTGGCTGCTGAGATGGTTTGTCGATCGCCGGAGGTGGAGGCTGACTGAGAAATAACACCAACTCGTCGTAAGCTTGATTGATTTCTGTTAATCTTTGTTGGGCTTTTTGTTGCAGGCGATCGTTGTGTGCAAACCGATCGGGATGCCACACAAAGGCTAAATCCCTGTAAGCGCGCTTAATTTCTTCTGGGGAAGTTCCAGGCTCTATTTCGAGGATTTCGTAGCATCGATTAATGTCACCCATAAGCTTCGATCGGCTGGTGTTGTTCAACAGTTGACAGTTGACAGTTGACAGTTGACAGTTTGAGAGCTACCTCAACCGCTTAACTCCGAGGATTGGAGTAATGAATAGTCTGATTTTAATTTCTCCCTCAAAGCGAGAGACTTTCAATTAATTCTTTCTGGTAAATTTGCGATCGTACTTAACTACCAGCCGGGAAGTCTAAGGGTATATTCAGAGGGGGATGAATCTCAATTGCTGCGCGAAGTACCCCCGAATGAATTACCGCGCTTGATGAAAGGCTCGTCGGATGGAGGAACGGAAGCCGACAATTATTCTTGTACACCCCTTGATGAAGAGGAAATACTCTGATACTATATTAGTCAAGTGGGGGTGGAACTACCTCACTATAAAAAGCCTTTGAAAAAAAGGAAAAAGAAGCCTGCGGTCTAACTGTACCCAGTTGACCGCCAGATTCGTTCACTATCTTCTACCATTCTCAGCCAAGCTGCACATTAAGCCGATCGAGCGATTTGAGATTTGAGATTTTGGATTTGAGATTTTAGATTTGGAAAGTAGTTATGATATAAGGGTTTCGAGCTTTTTTAACGTTGCGTTCGGTTTTAAAAAAGGTATGACAACTGGGTAGAATGGAAAAATAGTTTCGGGCGATCGCCATCTGTGTCAGTGTCGGAAAATCAACCTCCCACCTTCATCTTAGTTGACGGCCACTCCCTGGCCTTTCGTTCCTACTTCGCCTTTGCCAAAAGTCGAGACGGAGGCTTGCGAACTACCACAGGCATTCCCACCAGCGTCTGTTTTGGCTTTCTCAAGTCGCTGCTGGAAGTCATGGCCGCCCACGATCCCCAGTACATGGCGATCGCCTTTGACCTCGCCACGCCCACTTTTCGCCACGAAGCAGACGAAACCTACAAAGCCGGTCGTGCCGAAACCCCCGAAGATTTTATCCCGGATCTCAAAAACCTGCAAAAACTCCTGGGCTATCTCAATTTACCAGCAGTCACCGCTCCGGGCTACGAAGCCGACGATGTTTTGGGAACTTTGGCGAACAAAGCCAGCGCCGCGGGTTATGCGGTGAAAATCCTGACGGGCGATCGAGATTTGTTTCAATTAGTAGAAACCGAGAAACACATCAGCGTATTGTACTTGAGCACGGATGAACTCAGGCGATCGGGCAAAGGAAAATCCCAAGAATACGGCCCGGAAGCAGTCAAAGAAAAACTCGGAATTATACCAGCACAAGTAATAGATTACAAAGCCCTCTGCGGCGACAAATCCGACAACATTCCCGGAGTCAAAGGCATCGGCGACAAAACCGCCCTGCAATTGTTGGAAGCTTACAATTCCCTCGACGGCATCTATGCTGCGATCGACGAGATTAAAGGCGCAACTAAGAAAAAGTTGGAAGAAGGGAAAGAAGCTGCCTATCATTCTCAGCGCATGGCGACAATTATTCAAGAAGTTCCCTTAGAAATCAACTTAGAAGATTGTCAGCTTAAAGGTTTTGACGAAGCAGCATTGATTCCGATGCTGGAAAAGTTAGAATTTAAAACATTTTTAACCAAAGTCAAACAAATTCAAAAGCGTTTTGGCGGCACAGAAGAGCCATTGGCGGACAGTGGAACAGGCATCTTGCCTGTTTCTTTGGGCGGGCAAGATGCCCAACCCACAATCAATTCCTCAGACAGTGGAACAGGCATCTTGCCTGTTGCTTCGGGCGGGCAAGATGCCCACCCCACAATCAATTCCTCAGACAGTGGAACAGGCATCTTGCCTGTTGCTTCGGGCGGGCAAGATGCCCACCCCACAATCAATTCATCTGAAGATGAAGCATTAGCTTTCTACAGTCTTAAAGAAACCCTAGCCGCTCAACAAGCAAACCAACTACCAATTAAACCGCGAATCATTCAAACAACCGAACAGTTAAACGAATTAGTCCAACTCCTACAAACCCACACCGATAAAGCCTCGCCCGTGGCGTGGGATACCGAAACCACCGCCTTAGAACCGCGAGATGCCGAATTAGTCGGAATTGGCTGCTGTTGGGGAACCGGAGAACAAGATTTAGCTTACATTCCCACGGGACACAAAACCGGCACAAACTTGGACAAAGCCACGGTTTTAAATGCTTTGCGTCCGATTTTGGAAAGCGAGAATTATCCCAAGGCGCTGCAAAATGCTAAATTCGATCGCCTAATATTGCGCTGTCAAGGAATCAAACTCGCCGCCGTCGTCTTCGACACCATGCTAGCCAGTTACGTACTCAACCCAGAAACCAGCCACAGTCTCAGCGAATTGTCAAAGAAATACTTAGTCGATTCAGAAGAAAATCACAGTGTCAGCGAACCATTAAGGGAATACTTACGCCATAATCCCAAAAGTTACAATCAATTAGTACCTAAAGGCAAAACAATTGCTGACATCAGCATTCCGAAAGTAGCTGGCTACTGCGGCATGGATGTTCACACTACATTTCAATTAGTAGGTAAACTTAGAGCCGAATTGGATAAAGCGGATAAAAATGCGCCATCTGAAAATTCTCTGCATCGATTGCTGCTGGAAGTAGAACAGCCCCTCGAACCTGTTTTAGCTGAAATGGAATACTGCGGAATTCGCATTGATTCAGCTTATCTCAATACCTTATCCCAAGAGCTAGAAATAAAATTAGCCAAACTCGAAGAAAATACCTATGAGGCTGCGGGAAGAAAGTTTAATTTAGGTTCACCGAAACAACTCAGCGAAATCTTGTTAGAAAAAATCCCCGAACAGTTTCAGAAAAAGTCTCGCAAAACCAAAACGGGATACTCTACAGACGCCGCTGTTTTGGATAAATTGCAAGGAGACCACCCGATTGTAGACGATTTATTAGAACACCGAACATTATCCAAATTAAAATCAACTTACGTCGATGCTTTGCCGCAGTTGGTGCGTGCAGATACCGGGCGAGTGCATACAGATTTCAACCAAGCTGCAACGGGTACGGGCCGACTTTCTTCTTCCAATCCCAATTTACAAAATATTCCGATCCGCACCGAGTTTTCGCGGCAAATTCGCAAGGCTTTCTTACCTGAGTCTGGTTGGCTGATGGTGTCGGCTGACTATTCTCAAATTGAACTGCGAATTTTGGCTCATTTGAGTCAAGAACCTGTGTTAATCGAAGCTTACAACAATAACCGAGATGTGCATACTCTGACGGCTCAACTGCTGTTTGAAAAGGAGGATGTCACGCCGGATGAACGGCGGTTTGGGAAAACGATTAATTTTGGGGTAATTTATGGTATGGGGGCGATCAAGTTTGGTCGTTCGATGGGCAAATCTTCCGCAGACGGTAAAAAGTTTATTGAACGATTCAACCAGCGTTACAGTAAAGTCTTTGAATTCTTGGAAAAAGTAAAAAAAGAGGCGATCGCCCTAGGCTACGTTTCCACTATACTAGGCCGCCGCCGCTACCTCAACTTCGAGAGCGACACAATCCGCAGGTTAAAAGGCAGCAACCCGGAAGACATTCACTCCGATAGACTTAAATCTCTCAGCAGAGATGACGCCCAATCTTTGCGCGCCGCAGCAAACGCTCCCATTCAAGGCTCAAGTGCTGATATCATTAAACTTGCCATGATTGAGGTAGACAAAATTTTGCAAAACTATCAGGCGCGGCTGCTGCTGCAAGTTCACGATGAATTAATATTTGAAGTCCCTCCCGATGAATGGGAAGAATTGCAGCCAAAAATTAGAACGGCGATGGAAAGTGCTCTGCCGCTTAGCGTACCCCTGATAGTTGATATCCACGCGGGGCAAAATTGGATGGAAACTAAATAAAAAAAAGAAAACCATGACACAAAATAAAATCTCCCTTTCGCCTACAATCACCAGCTTGAGCGCAGTTGCTCTGCTTTTCCTACTCTCCGGCTGTCCGCAAAAGCTACCGCCCAACAATTATGCTGTCAAACGAGTCAGCGACGGCGATACTCTTGTCGCCAGCGATGCCGCCGGCAAAGATATTAAAGTGCGTTTTGCCTGCGTAGATGCACCAGAAATTGCTCACACTAACGCCGAAAAAAATAGCAAAAAAGCAGCATATAAAAATCAGTTTAAGTGGGGTAATCTAGCCGAGCAAAGAATGCAGCAACTCGTCAAAGAAGGGGGCGGTCGCGTCGTTTTGACAGTCACTGATACTGACCGCTATGGCCGTAAAGTTAGCGAAGTTCGCTTGCCAAATGGCACATTTGCTCAAGAAGTTTTGCTGCGCGAAGGATTAGCAATGGTTTACACTCCATACTTAAAAAACTGTCCGAGTGCAACTGTTGTGCAACAAGCGGAAGCCGAAGCCAAGAAAAATCGCCGCGGTATTTGGGGAGATTCTAAGTTTGTGCCAGCTTGGGATTTTCGGCACAGCGATAAATGAAGGAAGAAGGAAGAAGGAAGAAGGAAGAAGGAAGAAGGAAGTAAATGTAGGGTGCGTCGCCACGAACAACTCTCGTTGCTATTGAGAGATCTCATAGCGACGCACCCTACCACTTATAACTTCCACAAGTTTGTGGGATGGGCGTCCCGCCCGCCCTTTTTGGACGGGCGGGACGCCCATCCCACAATAATAATAATTAAAATTGTAAATTATTTAATTCGCTATCCTAAGGAAGTAAATATAGGGTGCGTCGCCACGAACAACTCTCGTTGCTATTGAGAGATCTCTGATAGCGACGCACCCTACCACTTATAACGGGGATAAATAACCCGGATTTGGTATTATAGGGTAAATGATGTACTCAATCAAACTTCAAAAGCTTAGCAAT
The DNA here is from genome assembly GCF_020738665.1 of Microcoleus sp. PH2017_08_TRC_O_A. Classification (NCBI taxonomy): domain Bacteria; kingdom Bacillati; phylum Cyanobacteriota; class Cyanophyceae; order Oscillatoriales; family Microcoleaceae; genus Microcoleus; species Microcoleus sp. PH2017_08_TRC_O_A. Next base: position 8,047 of record NZ_JAEQCE010000062.1, on the reverse strand, counting down.
ACAGGTTTCGGTGTACCCAAATTTTTTGAAAAAGGCGATCGCAAAAAAATCAACCTATGTGTATATTGACATCAGCAAAATTATGTTGTTGGTGTGGTATCTGCGAAGCTTTATCAGACATTTGAGAAACCAGGTTTCTAGACACCGATGCGGAGCATCCTAATTTAGTACAATACAACGAGGATGAGGTTCTGCTCGTAGTGTCCGCAATCTGTGGAATTTGGGCAATAGCTGATATCAAATCCGCCCTTCATCGTCCTGTATTCATCTCTCTTATCTCCCTCTGTGTTCTCTGTGTTCTCTGCGGTTAAATCATTCCGATGCAACCGGAAACGATATGACGGCAGATTCATCCAAGGTCAGACATGAGTTCGAGGGGAGCATCTCACTTTCGCAAAAAGCATTTTTTTTACAGTGCTGTCCTCGAAGAGCGTGCTTTACAAAGCTTTGCTGTGCTCCCGACAGCACTACAAATGCAAAACCCAGATGTACCCAGTTCGATCGCATTTTTAGGCGACTTTTTTTTGGGAAAAGTCAACAAATGTGATAGGCTCCAGATAAATCAATAGACTGCCACGAAAAGCGGTCTATTGCAATCACCCAGAAATTAGTTTGAGGGGACATCAATGAATATCAAACATCTGACTATCTCCGGGATTGCACTGCTGTTGGGTACTGCAATCGTAGGAAATGCTATTGCTCAAGAACTAACCAACGAGCAAAAAACTGTTACTTGTCGCTTGAAAACAGAAGTTGACCAGCGTTCAAGCAACGGTCAAAAATTGGTGTTTTGGCCATTGATAGGCACTGTTCGCAAACAAGTTTCATCTCCTTTTAGAGCAACGCTGCATCCAGATATTGAGTATGTTTTTGTAGCCACTTGCGACGGAAATTGCCAGGATTTAAACCTAACCCTCAAGGATGTCAACACTGGCCAAGAAATCGGTACGAGTCAAAAGACGGGCGAACTGGTATCAATCTCTTTTACTCCGCCATCCCAAGGGGAATATCAAATCACTGCCAAGCCTGGCGAATGTACGAAGGAAGAGGGTTGCAGTTTTGGTATGGGAATCTTCGTTCCTGCCTCTGCTACCGTACCTAATGCTTCAAAACTTCCTGCTGAATTAGCACAATTTCGACTTTGCCAGTAGAAGAATAGCGATAAGTTGGGGATCATCTCATTTTGGCAAAAAGCTTTTTTTGTTGTAGTGCGAGCTTAAGAGCTCGCTTGGTTTTAACAGCAAGCGAGCGGGGACAGCACTACAAACTCCAAACTGAGATGCTCCCATAAGTTGATAAGTTGTGAGTTGCGAGTAGAGTAGAGGCTTGAATCGCCAATCAAATTTATAACTCGCAACTTATCACTCGCTACTTATAGCGGTTCTCCTAAATATGAGTTATGCCAAATTCTGATACGATCGCCCTGAGAGCACACACGGAGAGCGTCTTTACCGGACAGAAGCCTCAGGCAGCCTATAGGAAAGGAACTATCGCTTACCTTTTTCCCCATTACCAATTACCTTTTTCTCAATTACCCTTTACCATAAGCGTGCCAGATCTATCTGAGAAAGGCTATATATAGCAACCGCCCGACGGTGAGGACGTTCCTAATGTCTTAAACCCTGGCTTTTATTGCTTCTTGCTTCTGCCTTCTTGCTTGTGCCATAATTTTTTAACCATAACTCCCCCAAACTGTAAAGCAGGTCGAGGTGTGGAACCCTGCAAAGACCCCATAACTGCCGAAAATTGGCCCTTTGCCAGAACTTTATTTACCCTCAGGCAGGCATCAATTAGAATAATAGATAATGCCCCTCAGGGTGACGAGTATATTGCCCATGTCTTCAACCTTAGCCTCGAACAATCAATCCCAGAACAATTCTCAAATAGGTTTTAAAAGTCTGTTGGGCCGCTTGGGTATCAGGCAAAAAATCGGGTGCGGATACGCCTTGGTCATTGGTATTGCCATTTTGGGCGCCGCCGGGGGACGGGGAGTAGAGTCATATCACAAACAGCAAGTGAGAGAAAAACTCGCGATCGACCGAGATAAAGCCGAAATCCTCACCAATCTGAATAATAGCGCCCAGGAAGTCAGAATTCACCAGCAATCACTGCTGAATCTGACGGGACAACCGCAAATTTTCGATCGCGAACGATCGGACTTTTTGACTCGCGTTGCTCAGATGAGCGGACAGCTAGAACAACTGCAAAGCCAATCGCCGTCGGCTTCTGCCGATGTTACAAAAGATTACCAAGAGATTCAAGAGTTCGCCAAAGCCCACAGCAAAACCGTAGAAGCTTACTTCCAACAAGTCCAGAAACTGCTGGGGAATGCCAAGTTATCTGGTTTGAATCCGCAGCAGCGGCAGGTATTCCAGCGGAATTTGAATAATTTTGCCACGGGGAACAACGCTTTTAAACTCGAACAGTTTTCGCAAGATTCAGCCAAACTGGCTGGCACTTTTCGAGACAAAGCAGACGAGGCATTTAGAACCTACGAGAAAGCTGAACAACTCGGAACTCTGATTCTGCTTGGTTCTCTGTTGGCATCAGCGATTATCGCCACCTTACTGGCAATATACACCAGCAGGGCGATCGCCCGACCACTACAAGCCGCCACCTTCATCGCTCAGCGAGTGTCAGAAGAATCGAACTTTGACCTGCAAGTACCCGTTACCACCTCCGACGAAGTAGGAATGCTGGCAATTTCGATCAACGAACTGATCCAAAGAGTCGCGGAATACACGGAAGACTTGCAAGAAGCAAAAATAGCAGCCGAAGCTGCCAACCGCTCGAAAAGTGCATTTCTCGCCAACATGAGCCACGAACTCCGCACCCCCCTAAACGCCATCATCAACTACAGCGAAATGCTGCAAGAAGATGCTCAAGATTCCGGCTCCGAAGACTTTCTCCCCGACTTAGAAAAAATTCAAACCGCAGGCAAACATTTGCTCGACATGATCAGCGATATCCTCGATATTTCTAAAATAGAAGCAGGTCATGTGACGCTTTATTTGGAACACTTCGATGTGGCGACGATGATTGAAGAAGTGATGACTACGGCTCAACCGCTAGTAGAGAAAAAAGGCAATGCTTTAAGGCTGCAAGCAAAAGGCGAACTCGGCATGATGTACGCCGACCAACCGAAAGTCCGGCAAATTCTCCTCAATTTGCTCAGCAATGCTGCCAAATTTACCGAAAAAGGCGTCATTACTATCGAGATAGAAAAAGTTAAAAATGAAAATCCAAAACCTAAGAAAAGGAATAAAAATAAAAATAATGCTGTTAATTCGGGTTCAAACTACAGTTCTCAATTTTTAATTTTTCGAGTCAGCGATACTGGGATTGGGATGACAGACGAACAATTAGAGCAGATATTTAAACCTTTTACTCAAGCTGATCCTTCGACTACTAAGAAGTACGGCGGGACGGGTTTGGGATTGACAATTAGCCAGCGTTTGTGTCAAATTTTGGGTGGCGAAATTAGCGTTGAAAGTGAGAACGGGAAAGGTTCAGTTTTTATTGTCAGTCTCCCGGAACGGGTGGTGATGCAGGCATGAAAACAGTTGACAGTTGGCAGTTGGCAGTTGGCAGTTGGCCGTAGGGGAGCATCTCACGCAAGGCGAATATATCCGTAGGGGCGAAGCATGACCGCAGAAAATATGGGATTATAACTAATAACTTATATGCGGTCATGCTTCTTCAGGCTTCAAAAACCAGATGCACCCGGCCGTAGGGTGCGTCGCCATCAACAATCCCTACAAAGATCAACAATCTCCGAGCGACGCACCTGACAAAATTAATCAGCAGTCATTAGTTGTTGTTATACACTGGAAAAATGGGCAAGTACAGAAACCGCCATATCGGGCGCGGACATCAATAGCTTGATGAATCGATCCCCGAACCCTATAGCATAAATGGAATAAGAATTAAATAACTTACAATTTTAATTATTGTGGGATGGGCGTCCCGCCCGTTCTTTATAGACGGGCGTCCCGCCCATCCCACAAGCTTGTGTAAATTATTTAATTCGCGATCCTAAGTGTAATGAATCAGGCGCGAAGCTGATTTTGACACGGATACACGGATTAATTATTGAGTAATCCTAACATTTTCTTCACTTCGGCTAAAGGCATATAAGGCTGATTTACATCTTCTTCTTTTGCCGCTCTCAAATCGATCAAATCTTCTATATCAGCAATTAATTCTTGCAGTGCTTCAAATTTTTCATAAAGAATCACGGCAAATTCTTTTTTGCCGTTTTTGGTGATAAATTCAGGATGTAATGGAATCATCTATATTTCGTCTCGGCGTTGAAATGTAAATAGTTTTTATATATTTGAGGACTTGAGTCCTCTGATTTTAGGCGGACTAAAGTCCTCACTACAAACCTGCGGACTAAAGTCCTCACTACAAACCTGCGGACTAAAGTCCTCACTACAAATCTATGCTGAAACACAGGGCGGAAATACCTATCTCAATATACGGGAACACCGATCGCCCGATCGCCCTTAACTCTCTACAATGACAACTATACGGGCAATCGAGCCATTGCCTTGACAGCAGTCATGTTTTTGAATTCAGGGAATTAAAATTTATGCAACCAAATAATCCGAACCAATTTACAGAAAAAGCCTGGGAAGCCCTAGCCCGCACTCCAGAAGTGGTCAAAACAGCCCAGCAGCAGCAGCTAGAAAGCGAACACTTGATGAAGGCGTTGCTGGAACAAGAATCGGGACTCGCTAGCAGCTTGTTTAACAAGGCGAAAGTGTCTGTAGCAAAATTGCGCGATCGCACTGATGAGTTTATCAGCCGCCAGCCCAAAATCTCTGGAAGCGGCGGCAATGTTTATCTCGGCCGTTCCCTGGACAGCCTGCTAGACAGGGCTGAAGCTTATCGCAAAGAGTACGGTGATGAATTTATCTCGATCGAGCATTTGATCCTAGGTTACGTTAAGGACGATCGCTTTGGCAAAAATCTACTGCAAGAATTTAAACTAGATGAAGCCAAGCTTAAAGACATCATCGCCCAAGTCCGGGGGAACAACAAAGTGACAGACCAAAATCCAGAAGGCAAATATGAAGCGCTGGAAAAATACGGCCGAGATTTGACAGAAGCCGCGCGTCAAGGCAAACTCGATCCGGTAATCGGACGAGATGACGAAATCCGCCGCACGATTCAAATTTTGAGCCGCCGCACCAAGAACAACCCCGTACTGATTGGGGAACCGGGAGTTGGCAAAACTGCGATCGCCGAAGGACTCGCCCAACGAATTATTACCGGAGATGTGCCGCAATCTCTCAAAGACAGACAATTAATTAGCTTAGATATGGGCGCGTTAATTGCCGGTGCAAAATTCCGGGGAGAATTTGAAGAACGGTTGAAAGCCGTGCTCAAAGAAGTTATGGACAGCAACGGCAAAGTCATCCTATTTATAGATGAAATTCACACCGTTGTCGGCGCTGGCGCCAGTCAAGGATCGATGGATGCTGGCAATTTGCTCAAACCGATGTTGGCGAGGGGCGAATTGCGCTGTATCGGCGCTACAACTCTCGACGAATACCGCAAGTATCTCGAAAAAGATGCGGCCTTAGAACGCCGTTTTCAACAAGTTTATGTCGATCAGCCGACAGTTGAAGATACTATTTCGATTTTGCGGGGTTTGAAGGAACGGTACGAAGTTCATCACGGCGTTAAAATTTCCGACAATGCGTTAGTGGCGGCGGCTACTTTGTCAACTCGATATATTAGCGATCGCTTCCTTCCCGACAAAGCCATTGATTTAATGGACGAAGCGGCGGCTAAACTCAAAATGGAGATTACTTCCAAGCCGGAAGAACTAGACGAAATCGATCGCAAGGTTTTGCAGCTAGAAATGGAAAGACTGTCGCTGCAAAAAGAAAGCAATGCTGCATCGATCGACCGTTTAGAAAGACTGGAAAAAGACTTAGCAAATCTCAAGGAACAGCAAAGCGGTTTGAACGCACAATGGCAATCGGAAAAAAGTGTCATCGACAGCATTCAAAAGATTAAAGAACAGATTGATAAGGTTAATATTGAAATTCAACAAGCTGAGTTAAAATACGACCTTAACCGCGCTGCTGAGTTGAAATATAGCAAATTAACCGAGTTGCAAAAAAAACTGGAAGAAGCGGAAGCTAAACTGACAGCAAGTCAAATTACAGGTAAAACTCTGCTGCGGGAAGAAGTCACCGAATCTGATATTGCCGAGATTATTTCTAAGTGGACGGGAATTCCGATTAGCAAGTTAGTTGAATCGGAAATGCAGAAACTTTTGCACTTGGAAGATGAACTGCACAAGCGGGTAATTGGGCAGGATGAAGCGGTGACGGCGGTTGCAGATGCAATTCAACGATCGCGCGCGGGATTGTCCGATCCCAACCGCCCGGTGGCGAGTTTCATCTTCCTCGGCCCCACGGGCGTTGGTAAAACCGAGTTGGCGAAAGCATTAGCATCATACCTGTTTGACACCGAAGAGGCGATCGTCCGCATTGATATGTCGGAATACATGGAGAAACACGCAGTTTCGCGCTTAATTGGTGCGCCTCCGGGATACGTCGGCTACGACGAAGGTGGACAATTAACTGAGGCTGTGCGCCGCCGTCCGTATTCGGTAATTCTATTCGATGAAATCGAGAAAGCGCACCCGGATGTCTTCAATATCATGCTGCAAATTCTGGATGACGGCCGCGTTACGGATGCTCAAGGTCACACGGTTGACTTTAAGAATTCTGTGATTATTATGACATCGAATGTCGGCTCTCAATACATTTTAGATGTGGCGGGAGATGAGGAACAAATGCGGAGTCGGGTGATGGAGGCGATGCGGGCTACTTTCCGCCCGGAATTCTTGAACCGGATTGATGAGATGATTATCTTCCACGGTTTGAGTAAGGCCCAATTGCGGCAGATTGTGCTGTTGCAAGTCAAGCGGTTGGAAAAACGTTTAGCCGATCGCAAAATGTCTCTGAAATTGTCGGAATCTGCGATCGACTTCTTAGCCGAAATCGGTTACGATCCGGTGTACGGTGCGCGCCCATTGAAGCGTGGAATCCAGCGCGAATTGGAAACGCAAATGGCGAAGGGTATTTTGCGGGGAGATTTTGTTGACGGCGATACCATTTTTGTCGATATCGAGAATGAAAGGTTGGCGTTTAAGCGGCTACCGGCGCAGTTGGTGACTGCGAAATAATCTTAGTAGGGTGGGCTGCGGCTCACCTTATTTTTTTTGCCGCAGATGTAGGCTGATAGACGCGGATGGACGCGGATAGGATTGGGCGCGATCGCGCTTAAGTGCGATCGCTTCTAGATTCATCCTTTTTCAACTCTTGACGCTCTCGAACAGATTTAGTCAGCAGGTACGTTGCCAAACTGCTAACGCTTTTTATGGGCGGGCTAGAAGCCCACCCCACAAGAAATAATTTTTATTGTGGAACAGGCCGGAAAGCCTGTTGCGATGTGAGTTTAACCGCCACTAAAGCCATTCGTTGCACTCCTAAACATCTCAAAACAGTCCACCTTACGCTGTGGCGATCGCTTAAGTGCGATCGCTTCTAGATTCTTCCTTTTTCTGCTCTTGGCGATCTCTGACAGCTTTAGCTGCCACATGGGAAAGCAGGTTTGCGAGGGTTCTATCTTCTTCTTCAGCCCATTCGGACAGGGCTTGATGAACGTCTTCTGGCAATGTAACTGTAACTCGCATACGTGAAGGTATTGAAGGCATTGGCTGACATAGATTTACTGCAACTGTCTTCAATTTTACACTCTCACGTCATTATATATAGTTTTGTGTCATTTTATGTTAAAAACATCTATTTATGCTATTAGTGTAATAGGGTTCAGACCCTAAAACGTCAGAAGCCAGCCCCTTACTGTGGAAGGTTCCGGGCTGGCTCTGGCTCCAAAAATATCAATGGAGACGAGTTCTATGTTGACCAAAGAGCGAGACGCAAGCCCCTGGCTTTAGACATGGGGATAAGTCGGTAGCGGTTTCAACCGCCTTCTGTATTTAACAAAGCTTAATAAAGAA
>NZ_JAEQCE010000200.1:0-1755 GCF_020738665.1 Microcoleus sp. PH2017_08_TRC_O_A | reverse complement strand
AGGGGTTGTCTCTTTCATGGGTCATTTTTTAACGTTATCTGCTTGCTATGTAAGCATTATAACCTATTTTTATCGTATTTTCTGTTTAAGTCCCGTTAAGCACGGTGCAACTGTGGAGTCGAGATTTAGATCATAAGAATAAGCATGAACGCAATTATCAAAATCTGCCGATAGAGCAGAAAGAATCATACAAATGGTTGGCATCCGCCGAGCGCAGTCAGCGGTGTTTCACTAAAGGTGGTGCCCTGATGGTCACTCACATTGGTGACCGCGAAAGTGACTTATATGAGGAATGGGCGACCGTGCCCGACCAACACAATCACCTATTGGTGCGCGTTCGTCAAGACCGTCGGTTATTAGGACAATCCCAATCGCTTTATACCTATTTAACAGAACAGCCTTGTGAAGGGGTTTGTACAATTAATGTACCAGCAGACGCACGTATTGGTCGGACAGCGAGAGAAGCATTGCTGATGATTCGGTGTGTTAGTGTGAAGATTCGCCGTCCCGATCACTTGAAAGCACGAGATTATCCACCCAGTATCACTCTTTATGCAGTCGAAGCAATAGAAGTTAATCCTCCGGCAGGGCAAGAGGCGATTCATTGGCGATTACTCACAACTCACAGGGTGGTTTGTTTAGAACAAGCACTACAAGTTATCCAATGGTATCGATGGCGATGGCGCATTGAACAACTTTTTGCCACATTGAAACAAGCAGGATTAAATCTTGAAGCTACACAGTTAGAGTCCGTAGTGGCCATTCAAAAACTCACTGTCTTGGCTTTAGGGGTTGCCGTGCGAACCCTACAAATGGTTGAAGGGCGCGATAATTCTGACTTATCTGTTTCCCTGGCTTTCTCTGATGCTCAACAGCAGTGCTTGTCTGTGATTGAACCATCTCTTCAAGGGCGCACGAAAAAATTGCAAAACCCCTATCCTCCCACTTCCTTACCTTGGGCTACTTGGCTGATTGCTCGACTTGGGGGTTGGTCTGGTTATAGTTCTCAGAGACCTCCCGGAATGCCTACCCTTGTTCATGGACTCCGACAGTTTGAATCCATCTTTGTGGGATGGAAACTAGCTCAGAATCAACTTGTGTGTACACGGTAGCCTTAAAAAGGGGAGTAGGGGGTGGGACAAGAAGCTCTTAAAGTCCCCGCAACGATGCGGGGGATGCGAGGGGGATCTCCGGGCATAAATAGGGCTTGCTGAAAAAGTCAGAAAACAGCATTTAGAAAGATAAGTGAATTCGAGATCGCCTCGGCAATATAAGTTTTGTCAATTTTTTTCTGCCGAAACATAGCTTTTACCAATGATTGGAGCCAAAAAACATCCAAAAAGGTTTTTGTTATGAAATAGACCGAAAAAAAGCCAAAAAGCCTGCCGTAGCAGGGCAGAAAGATTCATCACCAGAAAAGTTATTGCGATGCTTGTTTCAGAAGTATTATTAAGTTTAGCCATCACTCTACCGAGGCTAAATCTTCTTTTAGCTTCTCCAAATTTCCCCTCAATTAAGTTACGAATTCTCTCGTCTGATTGAGCTTGTTTTTTCATTGATTTGCTCAGTTTTTTGGGAGGTCTTCCTAGACGGACACCGCTCATTCTGATGCCCATTTCTTTGCACCAAGCTCTATTTTCTTGCGTTCGATATATCCCAATACGGTTTACTTAAGGGTTGGGAGGCTTTAAAATATTAAAAACAGGAGAATTAATTTTTATTCCAGTACCTCTGTGTTTAACTTTTTTGGATTTA
>NZ_JAEQCE010000061.1:0-31770 GCF_020738665.1 Microcoleus sp. PH2017_08_TRC_O_A | reverse complement strand
AAAAGCAATCCCAAATGCCTTCAGCAATGGGATAGAGAGCTGCGTAGCTCAGCCGAGGCGGGTTAATCCGCTCGAAGTGAAAGCGAAAGGGGAGGGACTTGAAGCCTCCCATGTCATGTAATAGATGACTATACTTTTACCAGCTATTCTAGTCGGAGTTGCTCGATCTTTGCCCCCTTGTCGCTCGGCCCAGCCTGCGTTGGTTGCACAGGCACAAGCTCCACTCCCAAAGCCAGCCGCACCACTTATATAATTATTTTTTATCACTTCCCAAAGGGAATCTTTTTATTAATTGCCACAACTACAGGATTTCTTCCCAATTATTCATCCTTCCGGCCGAAGCCAAAAGACCTTTACTAGCAGTAATTAATTTTATGTTTGCTATATATAAATATTCGCTCTTTCCTATTGAGAGCGGCGAAAACTCTTGTTCTGCAAGACTCTTGGTCTGGGGAACCCAAAAATTACACATCAAATCTGAGGAAACTGCCTCGTTGTAACAGTTTACTAAATTTTGACAATAAAAAGAAGATTTAATGGTAAGCTTTGTTGCTGAGAAAGCTTATTTTGGCTGCTGTTTTATGGCAAAAAAAATGGAACGATTTCCGGATTTAAGAAGTCTAATAAAGCAAATGAAGTCTAAGAACTTCAACATGACAAAATAGAAAATATGAATAAAATTTTTACTTGCTGGCGATCGACCAAAATTCCACTCCTAAGTTTGTCCTTAGCTGTGCTGGCCTGTCTTCCAGCCTTTCGCCCTACGATCGCCAGTCCGCTGTCTCCATCCCCCAAACAGCAGTCAAACCCTACTAAAATTATCTCGGTCGATCGACCGCCAGCACCACCAACCGGCTCAAAGTCTCCAAAATTTCCGGTAATAGCGGCAGCCAATCCATCCCCAACCAAGACAATCAACGCTCAGGGAACAGCGACAGGCCGATCGCTCGAAATTCAAGAAATTCGCGGTACAGTCACCTTTAAAGGGCGGCCCGCCGTCGTCGGCGATCGGCTCCTCGCCCCCGGAGACGAAATCATCACCGACCCCGATTCCACAGCCCGCTTAGCGATCGACAACAACACCGGCATCGTTGAAGTTGCCGAAAAAACCGCAGTTAGAATATCCGATTTGTCAAGCACTTCAGGCGAAAACGACACAGCTATTTTTGTCAGCAGGGGACGAGTGAGATTGTCGATCGGCAAAACTGCTGCGCCCACAGCCGCAGCTCAAACCTCAGCAATTATCCTACCCAAGCAAATTGCCGCCTTAAATACATTCAGCCCAATTGCCGAAACCAATCAAATAGCCCAACAAAAAAAATCTCCCAGAACCGCCCCAGTCAGGGTTGAAACCCCCGAAGGCGTTGCCGGAGTCAGGGGTACATCCTTTGGCGTCAGCGTCGGCCCAGACGGCAAAACCGGAGTCGAAACCATTGAAGGTTCAGTCGGAGTATCTGGCAAAAACGACTCCGAAGTAGTTGTCAACGGCGGTAACGCCACGGAAATTTTCCCTCAAACTCCCCCCGCACCGCCATCAGCCAGCCCTCGCTTAGCCGATCTCAAAGTCCGCAGTTTGTCGAGACTCGGTGGGAATATCTATCGCCTCAGCGGTCAAATTAACCCGATCGACATAATTTATGTCAACAACCAAGCCATTAAGATCGATCGAGAAGGTAAATTCAAAATCCAAGGAATTTTACCGGCCAGCCGCCGCCTCAAAATTGTAGTGAGAGGATCGTCCGTCAGAGAAAAGCATTACAACCTCGCAGTTCCCTAAACAACTGATCTAGATCGGACGGCGGTTTCAAGCGCCCGGTATTATCATCTGAAATATCGGTCTGGTTTCAACCCGCGGAGGCGGGTTTTGTTTGTCTAGACGCGGTTTCAACCGCCCGGTATTATCCGAACATCAGCATCGAATGTCAATTATTGCGTCAAATTAATTGAATGAAGTTCAAACAATTGATCGAGCATCTGAAACACAATCAACTGATTGGCATCCGGCAATATCTCATCACAAATCCTCCCTGGCTGACAGGCGCCGTAGCAGGAATAATGTCTGTCGCCATGCTGCAATTGGGAATGTGGAAACCCCTTGAATATTTGGGATACAAAACCCTATTTCAAATTCGAGAATCGGGAGTTTTGCCAAATCCGGGTTGGGATGAGAGAATTGCGGTAATTGCGATCGAACCCCAAAGCTTGCAGGAATACGGTCAATTTCCGTGGTCGCGCAATCGCTACGCCGCCCTGCTGTCAGCTTTAAAAAAATTTCCCCCCACAGCAGTTGGTTTCGACATTCTTTTCCTCGATCCGAGTCCGAAAGATGAAATGTTAGCCGCTGCGATCGCCACAAATGGCAAAGTTGTACTCCCAAGAACCACCCAAGAACAGCCAGTAGCATCTTTAAAAGCAGCCGCCGCAGGTGTCGGACATATAATGCACGAACCGAACAGCGACGGCGTTAGCCGCGATTCAAAAATATTTCTCGACTCCATTCCTAACTTCGGTTTAGTAATGACTCAGAGGTACAACGCTGCTAACCCGCAAAATCCTGTATTGCTGCCGCAGCCACAAAATATGCAGGAACAAACAGTCTGGGTTAACTGGCCCGGGAAAACAGAAAATCTACGTACCTATGCTTTTGTGGATGTTGTAGAAGGTAGAATTCCTGAAAATGCTTTAGCTGATAAATTAGTCTTAGTCGGTCTAGTCGCTACGGGTTTTGACCAGATATCTACACCTCTGAACAAGACTACTGCTGGGGTTTATTTATATGCAGCTTTAGTTGACAATTTGCTCAATCAGCGATTGCTAAAGCGACTGCCCGCAGCGCTAGAAATTTTGTTATTGTTGGGGATTGGCCCCCTTACTACTTCGGTGCTGTGCAACCGAGGTGTTAAAGCAAGAATTGCGATCGCCCTTGGTTTACCTGTAATTTGGGTTACGGCTGCTGCTGTATTATTTGGCTACTATTTTTGGTGGCTTCCCGTTGCCGCACCCATCGGCACCCTCATTTTATCTGGTACTGCTTTACAAGTGCGGGAACAGTACGAAAAACAGCAGTTAATGAGGTTATTTGAAAAACACGTCGCCCCCGAAACTGCTCAGCTTATTTGGGAACGCAAAGCAGAGATATTTGAACAGGGAGAACTCGAACCTCAAGAACTTACAGCAACTGTGCTGTTTATGGATATTCGCAGTTTTACTTCAATTTCCGAAAAAATGCGGCCGCGGGATTTGCTCACCTGGCTGAACCATTATTTGGAAGCGATGACCGACTGTATTATGGATCACGGCGGCGTTGTCGATAAATACATTGGTGATGCAATTATGGCAGTTTTTGGTGTACCTTTTTGCCACACAGAATATCCCGAAATTCAACAAGATGCTTTAAATGCCGTAGCAGCTTGCATCGCCATGCACGAAAAGCTGCACAAAATCAACGAGCAGCTTAGAATTGACCGCAAACCTTTAATTAAGTTTGGCATTGGTTTGCATACCGGACAGTTAGTTGCCGGCAGCGTCGGCGGTTCCCGGCGTTTGAATTATTCTGTAATCGGCGATGCTGTCAACGTTGCGGCTAGATTGGAGGCGATGAATAAGGAAATTATTTCTGACAGTCCTTTTAATTTGTTGGTGACGGGGAGAACTTTTGCTTACGTGCGCGATCGCTACGAAGGGCAAAAAGTAGGAGCGATTCAATTGCGCGGCAAAAAAGAAGAAACTGTGGTTTATGCTATTTTGGGTGAAAAGCAGTAGTCAGTTGACAGTTGACAGTTGACAGTTGTTATTGGTTATTGGTTATTGGTTATTGGTTATTGGTTATTGGTAGTTGGTTATTGGTAGTTGGTTATTGGTAGTTGGTTATTGGTAGCCACTAACAAATAACATCGGACAAATAACAAATAACAAATAACAATGTCCTGCGCGGGCCTTCTTCCCAATTCCCAATTCCCAATTCCCAATTACCAATTACCAATTACCAATTACCCAATCTAATCAAATATACTCAGCCGCAAAGATTTAGCTATTTGTTCCAACAGAAACAAACCGCCGACAGAATTTCCCTCTTTATTCAAAGGCGGACTGTAAGATGCGATCGCCCCTTCGCCCGGAATCACCGACAACAAAGCCCCGCTAACTCCCGACTTAGCGGGAATTCCCACCCGCAGCGCAAAGCGGGCCGATGCTTCATACAAACCGCAAGTAGCCATCAGCGCTTTCACAGTGCGACAGTTTTCCGCGATCGCTTCACCACCATTTACCAACACCATTCCCAGCTTCGCCAAATCCTCTACACTTCCAGACAAACAGCAAACGCGATTGTAGGTTTCTAACGCAATTTCCGAGTTTTGTAGATAACCAGATTCTACCATTGCTAAGGCAAGATCCCAATTTTTTTGATTCGGCATAGCATTCACTGAATCGAGCATTAACTCGTCAACAAATAGCTGACTTTTTGCCTGTTGGTTCAGCCAAGTTCGCAGGTTTTGACAGCGCACCACCGCATTTTCACCGGGAATCAAAGACGCTAGAGCGATCGCCCCGCTATTAATCATCGGATTTCTCGGCTTCCCTTTATCCCTTTCGAGTTGAGTCAGAGAATTGAAAGGAAGTTCCGAAGGCTCGCAGCCCACGCAGTCAAAAACTGCTTTTTCACCCAATTCGCACAGCAAGTAAAGCAAGACGAAAGGTTTGACTGCGCTCATCAGCGGGAATGTGGTAGCAGCGCTACCCCAGCTCAAAATTTGACCGTCAATTGCCCGAATTTGCACGGCAAACCATTGTCTGTCGGCTTGGGCAAGGAGAGGTACGTATGCGGGGATTTTACCGGATTTACTGCGATTAATTGCCTCTATTGCCCAAGCTGCCAGTTGTTCTGGTTCCAGGGAAGATAGTTTGCTGGTGGGTGTTTTCACTTTCGGTTATTTAAATATTTACGATCGCCCTTGTGAACCAGAAACCCTGTTTTTAAAGCACATTGCGACACTTGAGCTCCGGGAAAAACCCGGTTTGTGAGGTGAGAGCAAGTGCGATCGCTCTATCGCAATAAAATTGGTTCGTAGTGCGGACTTCAGTCCGCAGGCGCTAACTTTGATTGTTATGGTAATTGACCGGACATAATATGAGAGCAAGTGCGATCGGCTTTCAGGCTGCGATCGTTACCGCCTGCGGGCAGCTAATCAATATTATTGACAAAATTTTCCTAAAAATCTGTACTTTGCATAAAAACCTCCCTTTCACCCAGATAGATAGGTAGCAGCATTAAGGCAGCGCTGCTACCCAAAATCAACAAGGACTAGCTTGAAATGCCTTCAACTTCTTATTTTTAATCCCCAATCAGGGGCGGGGTGCATATTTAATTTAATTTTTTCAGAGTTCGCGCAATCCTTTCCGGAAAACCCCCGAACCTCTGAGAATCTACTATCCAATCGGATCTACTCAAACCCAGGATAAAAAAAATGGCAGACGAACCGAAAACAGATGCAGCAGAAGCACCAAAACCCGCTCCGATGATTTTTAAGGGTGTCTGCAAGGACGGAGTTCTCAAAGGCAAAGAAATTGAAGGCAAATTAGATATCAAAGTAAACGTTGAATCAGTCACAACGCCAGCACCAACTCCAACAAAATCTAAGTGGGAGGAGCCTATATTTTGGGCGGTGTTTTTATTAACTGCCAACTTTGCCGTCGGCGATCCCGCCGGAATGAGAAAATACAGCCCCCCACAAAGGTCTCATTCTCAGGAAATGTTAAACCAATCTGGGGAGCAGTCGGTGTTGCCTCAAAAAAACACCACCAACTTGCCGCTTTAGGCTCTGGGAGCCTGCCAGCCGCGCAAATAGTAATAAACAGACCCGAAATATTCATCGAATACTCGTGTCGTAGTTACCAAAGCTTCTGCACTGGGCAGGAAATCTGCCGCGTCTAAGCGCAGTTTGGAATGCCCTCCTGACACTGGCTGGTAAGTGTAGAAGTCCGTAGCTCTAGGAATCACCTGGATTCCCATATTCGCAAAAGCGAGGCTGGCACGTCGCATCTGAATTGCAGATGTTACCAGGATTACTTTGCGCCCGACGCCGCGGCTGTCGAGGATCTTTCTCACTTCCTCGGCGCTGGTGCGTATGTTCCTGCCATTATCGTCGAGAACGATATTGTTGCGCGGCACGCCCATGTTGCTTGCCAGCAAAGTTTGGATATCTTTAGCTTCGCCAGTATCATTCTGTAAATTTGCTCTGGGCCCAGCACTAACAATCACCAAAGGTGCTAGTTCTTTTTTGTACAAAACAGCAGCATAGGGCAAGCGATTGCCTGTGTCTGTCAGTTGAATTGCTTCTCGGTTAGCGTTGTGACTGTTAGTCGTTCCCTTGCCCAGCAGGACGATCGCCGCTGCTGTTTCATCGCAGCAAACTGTGCGGGCTGCGGCATCTCGTTCTGCTTGATCTGCGAACCAATAAGCCACCACTGGCATACTCGACAGAATCAAAACCAGCAGCGCAGCCAGGATCATTCTCGGCGCCGGGTTGCGGATGCCCCCGTTCGTGATCAGCGCCGATGCAATCACCAACAGTGAGATCGCAAAACCTAGCGGCTTAAAGAAGAAAGCTATTAAGCCAAAAATCGCTGCTCCGACTGGCGTGTCTGGGGCAAAAAAAGCGAGGAACAAAAGGCTGATCAGCAGCAAAACGCGCAGCCGATCTATTAAAGGATTGTCTTTGCCTCCTGATTGATCCCACCACGATTTGATCAGTGAGAAGAGGAGGAATAGAAATAGAATGCGAGCGAATAGTTCAGGCATCTTGCAATATTCTGTGTCTTCATAAATTAGTACGGAAGTGTGGAACGAGCGCTAATTTAGCTGCGGGAGCAAATACGGGCATCGGTTGAGTTGGGTTGTTAACTTTGGCCGATCGCACAGTTCGATCGCATTTCTGAGAAATGCTCTATTCCGGTCAGCTATCAACTATTGGTTGCACGCAAGGAGATCCCGCTACTTCCAGTCAGTCGATTTTAAATTTTAAATTTTAGATTTTAGATTGACTCCACAGATGAATCTAGGAGCTTGCACTTTGGTCTAAAATTTTAGGCTCTCCACACTCATAGCGTTGGGGGGTTGTACCCGTTTTGGGGCGGGTCACAGATTGCTGACAGATAATTGGTAATCGATAGTTGGTTAATGGTCGATCGGTAATTGATAATGGATGGAGCCGGCGGCAGGTGAAATTGACTTGGCAATTCAAGCCTGATTTGTGCTGCTGCTATTTTTCCCATTACCTGTTACCCGTTCACCAATCCCAATTTATCGGCGTTTCAGTTGATTCCGAATTGCCTGCGTTACCGTTTGAATTACTTTAACACGAGCATAATACTTGTTATCGGCCGCAATTATAGTCCAGGGAGCTGACGGGGTGCTGGTGCGCTGAACCATTTGATTCACCGCCACTTCATAATAATTCCACTTTTGGCGATTCCGCCAATCTTCAGGAGTGAGTTTGTATTGTTTAAATGGATTTTTTTCTCGCTCTGTAAACCGCTTTAGTTGCTCGTCTGGACTGATGTGCAGCCAGAATTTAACTACGACACAACCGAAACTGGTGAGTTGCTCCTCAAATTCGTTAATTTCCTGGTAAGCTCGGCGCCATTCGGGTTCGGTGGCAAATCCTTCCACTCGTTCGACCAGCACTCTACCATACCAACTGCGATCGCAAATGCTGATTTTACCAGCAGTCGGCAACCGCCGCCAGAACCGCCAGAGGTAGTGGTGAGATTTTTCTTCATCCGTGGGGGCAGCAAACGGATTAACGGTGTAACTGCGGGGGTCTAGGATGTCCGTCAAGCGTTTGATCGCGCCTCCTTTACCGGCGGCGTCCCAACCTTCAAACAGCACTAAGACAGGGATTTCATCTTCGTCGATGCTTTGTTGCAGTTTGCCAAAACTGGTTTGTGCTGCGCGAAGTTCCTGTTTGTATTCGTCTGGCGACAGCGATTGAGTCAAATCTACTTGGGCGAGCAAGTTGGGTTCGGTGGGTGACAAGCTTTCTTGAGGTGGCAATTTCAGTGGTGCAGATTGCGTCGGGAGTCTCTCTAGGGCTTCTGTAATTGTCGCTGCCATTTGCGTTAAAACTTTGACTCTCGCCCAGCGCTGACAGTCCCCTTCTACTAGCGTCCAAGGTGCCGGGCCCGTGCCGGTTTGAGTTACCATTTCTTCGGCCAAAGTTGTGTATTCTTGGTATTTTTTGGCTTGTTTCCAATCTTCGGGCCGCACTCGCCAAGCTTGTAAGCTGTCGTCTTCTAGTTTTTTGAGCCTGTGCTTGAGTTCTTTTTTGCTCAGGTGAATCCAAAATTTGGCGATCGCCGCGCCGTCATCTACCATCTGCCGCTCGAAGGCGTTGATTTGCCTGATGACTGTCGGTACTTCGGCGTCAGAAACTCTCTGGAACAATCGGTCTTCTAAAACATGAGTGTACCAACTGTGGTAGAAAAAACCAATCCGCCCTCGCGCCGGCAGTTTCTCCCAAAACCGCCACAGGAAAGGATAGCCCATTTCTGCCTCTGACGGCGGCCAAATCGGGTGGACGGCAAACCCCCGCGGATCCATGTACCCCACCATTTTTTTGACCAGGGCGCCTTTGCCGGCGGCCGCCCAGCCTTCGAGTACGATGATTGCAGGCAGTTTTTTTTCCCAGCAGGTCTGTTGGAGCGATCGCAACTGCTGCATTAAAACTTCGATTTTGGCATCATAGGTTTCTTTGTCCAAGGAAATATCTAAATCGAGGTTGTCGAGCATATTGACCTCATGCAAATCTGAGACAGCAGTTTAACGTTAGTTTAACGTTAGGATAAAATTAAATCTTCAAGTGCCGCAAAAAGTTATAAAAAATACACTTATGCTCGGTTAAAAGTGCAATGCTTATATCGCCCAATCCGGGAGACAGTTAATAGAAACAAAACTCCCCTTGCCTCAAACTTGCCAAAAAAAACCTGAGCGGTTATAGTTGAATAAGGCAACTTTTTAATAAGTTCAAATTCTCCCCTCCCCCGATCGGGCGAGCAAACAGGAGGAGCAACAAATCCCTGCAACAGGATTTATTGTAAAACAGAGTACAAGTAAAAATCAACTACCCGGTGGGGGTGAAAACTTCTTTACTTAGCTGTATCAAATTTATTTAAATAATAGTTGATCGAGCATCAGCCTCGATAACTTCCAGCGCGCTGCTTGCGAACGTTGGGCGTTTCTCGGATCGGCAACTCAAATACAAAACTAGCCCAAAAGGGCAAACCAATTTTTATGATTGCGCCATGAGATAAAACCTGAAAGCCTGGGTGATATAAACAGGTTTCTGAGTTTTATCAACACCATTCTCAACAACTAAAAGCTGTGGAACAGGCATATTACCTGTTACCGACATTTGTGCAAAATGTCCATTTGTGGAACAGGCATCTTGGCTGTTACCGACATTTGTGCAAAATGTCCAAATTACTGTACTCATTTGCCAATACCCACTAACAGGAACAGTCCGAATTTACGGATTGCAAAGTTTTCTATGAATATCTTGACAACACGCTCCTACAAAGGTGAAAGTGACTGGTGCGCGATCGCCAATTTAATCGATGCTTGCGAAGCAGTCGATGGAGTCGGCGAAGAAGTATCCGCCAGCGAAGTAAAGCTTGTACTCGACGCCCCCACACTCGACAAAGCCCGCGACGTACAGTTGTGGGAAGACGGAAACTACAGACTAATTGGTTTAGCACTCCTAGATATGCCAGATTCCCAGGATGAAATAGACGGCTGTCTCTGGTTTTACGTGCATCCAAAGGCGCGCGGCCAAGATTTGGAAAAAGATATCATTAAATGGGGCGAAAAGCGCCTGGGCGAAGTCTCGAAACAACGGAATTTGCCCGCGAAATTGCGTACCTACAGTCGGGAAGATGAAAGCGACGAGATGCGGCTGTTAGAGAAAGAGGGCTTTGAAGTCGATCGCTATTTTCTCACAATGACGCGATCGCTCGCCGAACCAATTCCCGCACCCGAATTTCCCGCAGATTTTGCCCTGACGCACGTATCCGGGGAAAAAGACATCCAACCCTGGGTAGAAATGTTCAACCAGTCATTTATCGATCACTGGAACCACCACGATTTAACAGCCGAAACCGTGCGATACTGGATGCAAGACGAGAATTATCAGCCGGAATTAGACTTAATTGCTGTTTCGGGCGATCGTAAATTTGCAGCATTTTGCGACTGTCAAATCAAACCCCAAAAAAACCCCCGCAGCGACGCAAAAGACGGTTGGATTGAACTATTGGGTACGCGGCGGGACTTTCGCAAAATGGGCTTAGGAAAAGCGATGCTGCTAGCTGGTTTGCACACCTTAAAAGCGGCGGGTGCAAATACAGCTAAACTCAGCGTCGATGCCGACAGTTTGACAGGTGCAACAAAGCTTTACCAATCAGTCGGTTTCCGCCCGATGGAAACTTGGCTGTCGTGGGCTAAACCAGTTTAAAACAAGGTTGGTAGTGAACGCTAGATACCCGAGTTCTTAAAGTAAACCCACCCCACCCAACATGAATTGAAAAGTGTTTTTAATGCTGTAGGGGCGGGTTAACCAACCATAATCGCCACCCAACAAACAATCTCAAAAACCCGCCCCACCCAACAAACAATATCAATGTACATTCAGATTTATGGTGGGATGGGGCGGGTTTTTATATATTGTTGGTCATCGTTATATATGGTTGGTGAACCCGCCGCTACAGCTTAATTTTTACCGTTACCATTCCCATTCCCACCAGTCGTAAGCAAAACCCGCTTAGCCAAAGGTTCCGGTACTTCTTGTAATCGATCGAACTCCCAGTTAAAAAATCCCACACCCATCGTCTGCGATCGCAATTCTACAATTAAATTCTGCATTTCCGCGATCGGCAAATAAGCCGAAACAGCATCCCATCCCTTCCAGTCTGCTTTACCCTCATAGCCGAGAATTTGACCGCGATGTCCGCTGACCAACTGCAACACCTTTGATGTACACTCGTTGGGAGCGCAAATTTCAACTTTGGCGATCGGCTCCAGCAAAGTTGATTCGCACTTCTCCATCCCCGACTGCATCGCCAACCGCGCCGCCTGCTTAAAAGCTTGTTCCGAACTATCAACAGAATGATAGGAACCGTTAGTCAGAGTCACCGATACATCTACCACGGGAAAACCCAACGGGCCGCGATCCAAATATTCGCGCACTCCCACTTCAACGCCGGGAATATACTGTTTTGGAACGACTCCGCCGACTATTTTGTCAGTGAAATTGAAACCTTCTCCGCGAGGCTGCGGTGCGATATCGAGGTACACGTCGCCAAACTGTCCGTGTCCGCCGCTTTGGTGTTTGTAGCGCCCATGAATGGAAGATGCAGGTTTGCGGATGGTTTCTTTGTACGGTACTTGCGGTAAGTGAGTTACCATCGGCAAATTGTACTTGCGGCGCAACCTATCTAAGGCTACTTTCAGATGAATTTCACCTTGACCCCAAAGTATAACTTCGTGAGTATCTCCGTGCTGTTCCCAAACTAAAGATGGGTCTTCTTCTAATAGTTTAGCTAAGGCAGAACTCAACTTAACTTCATCATTGCGCTTTTCGGGGACGATCGCCAGTGCGTACACAGGCGAGATGATTTCTGCTTTTGGCAAGAATTCGTCAGAACCCAGCACATCGCCTGTTCTCAAGCCTTCCAGCCTGCCTACAGCGACAATTTTCCCGGCACTGACGGACTGCAAACTTTGCGTTTGCTGGCCGGTCAATCGGTACAAACCGTTAACTCGAACCCCGTTCAAAACTGCTCCATCTGTCAGGGTTCCCCGCCAGATTCTCACTAACGATAGCTTACCTCCTTGAGGCGTGTAATAGGTTTTGAGAATTTGACCGAGAACCTTGTTTTCACCTTGTATAAAACCGCGTCGCTCTGCTGTAGTTTCCGGTGTCGGCGCTTCTCTGAGTAAAGCTTCCAGCAGAGGCCGCACGCCGAAATCTTGTTCGGCGATACCGATGAATACGGGCACTATTAAATCAGCGCCTAATTCCATCTTGAAATCGCGGGTAATCTCTTCAGCATCGGGATTGATTTCTTCCAGCAATTCTTCGAGTAAACGATCGTCAAAATTAGCCAATTCTTCGAGCATTTCCTGTCGCGCGGCGCTTTCTTGTGCTTTGAGGTGTTCGGGAAGCGGGACTGGATCTGCGGGTGCGCCGGAGTGATAGTGGTAAGCTTGTTCGGTTACTAAGTCGATAAAACCGATGATTTGTTCGTTTTTGCCGATCGGGTATTGGTGAGGTACAATTGGTCTGCTAGAAACGGATTTGAGCGCGTTGAGTACGTCGGTGAAGTTGCTACCGCAGGTGGTTTCGTCTGTGCAAGCGCGATCGATCTTATTGATGAAAACTAGGTGGGGAATTTCCCAATCGTCGAGGAATTTGAACAGCGGGGCGAGGGTTAAAGTGCGATCGGCAACCGGTTCGCAAACAATCACGGCTGCATCGACACCGATAAGTGCATTGTAAGTTTCTTGGACAAATTCGATCGAGCCGGGACAGTCAAGAAATGTGAAGCGGACGTTTTCGTATTCGGTGCTCGCGGCGTTTACTTCTACGCTCATTTTGCGATCGCGCGCTTCGGGCGAACTGTCACCTACCGTATTACCATCCTTAGCATTACCCTTGCGAGTAATCGTCCCTGTCACCGACAGCAAACTTTCGAGAAGTGCGGTTTTACCGCTTAAATAAGGGCCAACAATTGCAACGTTTCGCGTGGCCCTAATGACATTTTCGTTCATATAGCCTCCTACACAAAGTGAAGGGGAAGGGGAAGGAGAAGATGATATTCAGGAAAAAAACTTGTGTTTGCCGGTTTCTCCGATCTCTTCCCTGGTGAATCTGAAAACTTTTATTTTGCGATCGTTCTTAGTTTAAACTTAAATTGCGACACAAATTCATTAATTACTGTGAAGTATTAAGTATTTTTGTAAATCAATTTGTGAAAATGCTAATCCCAGAAACCGGGTTTCTTCCTAGATTTTTCTTACTCAACCGAAAATATTCATAGAAACCCGGTTTCTCTGCTAATCCCAGAAACCGGGTTTCTTCCTAAATTTTTCGTACTCAACCAAAAATATTCATAGAAACCCGGTTTCTCGCCACGCAGCGAGAGAAATTAGTTGTAGGGTGTGTCGCGAAAATCCCTAAATGTGACAAACAATCTCCTAGCGACGCACCTTTCTTGGTTCACAATCCGTGCGCCAACAAACCCAACATTTTTTTGATTTGTTTTTTGAGCCTTAGGAATGAAAATTTAATAACTTACACTTTGATGATTGTTGTGGGATGGGCGTCCCGCCCGTCCTTTCTGCACGGGCTCTCCCGCTCATCCCACAAATTTGCTTAAGTTATTTAATTTTTATTCCTTATATATAAGGTGCGTCGCTCTTAAATTGTCGCTCTTTGTTGAGAGATTTTTGATGTATCCACACCCTACAAATACTCACGAGTAACCAGAAATCGGCTTTTTTAGGACAATACTTCGGTATCACCATCACAAACATATTCGGTTTCTGGGCACCCGTGCGTAAATTCGATCGGCATGACACACAGGCTTTCCACAATAGCGCCCATCTTTGCTAAAATTCTAACAAGTAAAGCATTCAGAAGCAATAATTATGACTGCTATCCAAGAGCAAGCTATTAAAACAGAACCCTTTGACTATTTAATCGCTGATTTCAATAAAATCCGAAGTCTCTACACGGTAGAAGAACCTCTTGAAGCTTTTAAGTTAATTATTGAGCAGGAAGTAATGCTAAGTGTAATTTTAGAAGCTCATTCTCAAGTTAGAGAACTATTTCCTAGCGAAAGATTAGCCTTGGAAGTGAAAACCGATCCAGAAATTGCCAATTGGCGATCGCTCTGGATTACGATCTACACTAAACTAGAAGTCGATGAAGCTTTTGAAAAATTGATGATTCTTGATGATACTTGGTGGCTGGATAAGATAACTACTGTTACCAATAGTAAATTGCATATTAGTTTGGGATTTGAGTCAAATGAGATTTGATTGGTCTGAATATTTGAATTTAGCCCAAGAATTGGCGGCAATCTCTGGCGATTCTGACAATAATGAGGCAAAATTGCGATCGGCAATAAGTCGATCATACTATGCAGTATTCTGCTTAGCTAGAAATTACTTGCGCGATGTTGAACAAGACTCTAGGCTTTCTCGCAAAAATTCTGATATTAACGAACATCAATATGTGGCTGAAGAATTTATTTTTCATAAATCTAAAGCTAAAAAAATGATAAAAATAGGGGAGAACTTAAGCAGATTAAGGCTGTTCAGGAATAAGGCAGATTATGCGGATACGGTATTTACATTATCAAGCGATGTTAAAATCGCTTTGAAAATAGCTCAAAATATTATGACATCTCTGAGTGAATTAAATCGTGAAAATTGAGCGATAATAGTAGGGGCGGGTTCACCCACCATATATGAAACCCACAAATAATCTCATAAACCCGCCCCATCCCCGCGATTATTTACATCAACATTTTACAAATAAATTTATGGTACATTTTTATTGTTGGTGGGGGAGGGCGGGTTTATGAAATTGTTGATTTTTATCGTAAATTGTTGGTGAACCCGCCCCTACAAATTCGTCTGGAAACGATTAATCTAATTAATGTCTCAGCAGCCGCAAACCACTCAATGTCACTAAAACTGTAGACCCTTCATGACCGATGACGCCGATCGGCATTGTGATATTTCCGAGAAAATTAGCAGCCAATAACAGTATAATGCAACTGAGTGCAAAAATAATGTTTTGCTTGACTACATTTTGAGCGCGCCGCCCCAAACTAATTGCTTTAGCTAGTTGTTCTAACTTGTCCGCCATTAATACGATGTCAGCAGTTTCTAAAGCCACATCGCTACCGGAAATCCCCATCGCAATTCCCACGGAAGCCTGGGCGAGGGCGGGGGCGTCGTTGATGCCGTCTCCTACCATTGCGACGGTTTGATACTGGGTTTGCAACTTTTTAATTAGGTGCACTTTGTCTTCTGGCAAAAGTTCGGCGTACACTTCATTGATGCCTAATTGGCGGGCGATATATTCAGCGGTTTGCTGGTTGTCGCCTGTCAGCATTATGATATGTTCTACGCCTAATTTTTGCAAGCGTTTTATCGTGGCTGCTGCTTCCGGGCGGACTGTATCTGCTACTGCAATGATACCTAAAAGTTCATCCTCCTTTGCCACCCAAACAACCGTTTTTCCTTCCCCTTGCAACTGATGACTTACTTCAGTCAACTCAGCAGTTGCTCCGACAAAACTGGCTTTACCAATAGTAATGGTTTGATTGTTAACTTTACCGACAATTCCTTGACCGATTTTTGCTTGTACGTCGATCGCACTTGACAACGGTAACTGTTGCTGATTTGCGGCTTGGACAATTGCTTGGCCGATCGCGTGTTCGGAATGAGCTTCCAGAGCCGCAGCTAATTGCAGAACTTCTGTTTCAGTATATCCGGTAGCTGGTACAATTTGGATAACTTGCGGTTTTCCCGTGGTAAGGGTTCCAGTTTTGTCAAAGGCGATCGCCCGAACTTTACCAATTATCTCTAATTGCGCGCCGCTTTTAAACAAAATTCCCTGTCTCGCGCCGTTAGCAATCCCCGAAAGCAGCGCCGGCATAATCGAAGCCATCAGCGCGCAGGGAGATGCGACTACTAGGAAAATCAGCGCCCGATAGATGGTATCTTCCCAATTCCAGCCCAAAACAAAGGGCGGCAAAGTTGCTAGCAGCAAGCCTAAACCGACAATTAATTTAGCATAACCGCGCTCGAACTTTTCCACAAACTGCTGAGAAGGCGGCGCTTCGGTTTGCGCTTGTTGCACCAGCCGAATCACTCGCTGAATCAAACTGCTTTCTGGACTTTTGTGCACTTCCAATTGTAGCGCGCCGGCACCGTTAATCGTACCTGCATAGACTTCATCGCCGGCGGTTTTTTCCACGGGCATCGATTCGCCGGTAATTGAGGCTTGATTCAGGCTGCTGTAGCCTTCGATAATTATTGCATCTGTGGGGATGATTTCTCCGGGCTTGACTAAAATACGATCGCCAATTGCCAATTTGTCGATCGCAATTTCCCTTTCCCCATCGTACATTAGCACCCGCGCAGTATCCGCACTCAAGCTCATCAAACTGCGAATACTCCGTTCAGTCCGCTGCATAGCATAACCTTCTAGCGCGCCGCTAATTGCAAAGATTAAAATTAAAACAGCACCGTCCACAATTAAATGATATTCTCGCCGCCACAGCCCCAAACCGGCCGCGCCCAAAGCAGCCACAATCATCAACAAATCTACATCTAATTCGCGTTCTTCAAACAGCGTAGTCAACCCTTCGCGGGTGCTGGAATAGCCGCCGATAACGTAAGCAGCGGGCAATATTAACACCGCTAAGCCCAGCCAACCGACTTGTAGGGCGATCGAACCCAAAATTACTAGAATTCCGCACAGGGCGGCAGTCACAGCATCAGGATGTTCTTGGGCGAGGCGCGAGAGGCGAGAAATGGGGAGGGAATTGGGAGTCATTGGATTTTAGATTTTGGATTTTAGATTTTGGATTGAAGAATTAAGCCCGTGGTTGAATCCAGGGGCTGGTTGTCAGGATGCGGAACTTTTATGTGTTTCCGCAGCCTCTACCGGGTGTCTCGAACAAAATTGCTTTCAGTTATGGGAGAAATTTGATTTGGTAGAATGACTCCTGCATTGTAAACCTTGACATTAGTGTCAATGTCAAGAGTAAAACTAAAATAAATTAAGCATCGGCGGTTCGGAGATGCGATGGTTCAACTCGCTACTCCGAAAGCCCGCCAGGGGTTGAAAACCCCTGTCTCAAAGCAAAAGTCGTCTCAAAGACGACTGAAGTTTGCTGAAAATGGCATCTAATTTTGCAGTCGGTTTTAACCGACTTCTGTTATGAGACAGGGAATTGATTCACTCCTAGGATTGCGGGTAAATGCGATAGTCAGATATACAATCCACTCTGAAAAGCTACCAACACACATCCGCGTACATCCCCGTACATCCGCCCCTATCTGCGGTTAAAAAATCATAAAATCCCGTACAACAATATGCAGCAACAATATCTAACAATCAAACAACTTACAGACGCAGTAAAAGGCACAATTACGCCTCGGATGGTGCGGCACTATCACGCTTTGGGGCTGCTATCTCCGGCCGTGCGATCGACTTCTAACTACAGACTGTACACCCGCAGCGACGTGCAAAGACTCCAAAGAATCGTCGCACTCAAGCAGCAAGGCTTTCAACTTTCTCACATCCGCAAACTCTTAGAAACAGACGCGGAGGCTTCCCCAGACGCGGTGATGGCGACTCTCCAACGGCAATATCTGTCGGTAATTCAGCAGATTGTGCGCCTCCGAGAAACGGCCTCAGCCCTCGAAGGATTGCTGGGGCGGGATCTTTCGTGTCAAGCGGTGCAAGCGGGCGCACTGGCTCAATTGAGGCTGTTGGAGGCGGAAACTGAGGGTGGATTGGGACAGTTGGAACAACTTTGGGATGCTTGGGATGCGGGGGCCCACACTCACCCGGAGGCGTTTGGGGAGTCGTTGCAGCATTTGTTGCCGGATTTGACCGATCGCTCGGAAATTGAGGTAGACTTGCTGTCAAAACTGGTGTTAGCATCGGGTGATTGTTCGCTGCTGCCGTTTGTGAAGTTAAGCGAAACGGCGATTAAATCTGCCCGGGAAGCTTTGAAAAATCGGTGTCAAATTGTGGCTGACGTGCCGCCTGTTTTTGCCGCTTTGGATAACACAAGATTGGCGCATTTGGGAACAAGTATTACAACTTTAATTGACGATCCGCACATCAATGCTGTGGCGGAAGCTGAGCAGGAATTCTGGCACGAGCGCGAGTGGTTTGAAAAGTTGTTGAAACTGGAAAAAGGCTGTATATTGGTAGTAGGATATGCGCCGTCTGTGCTGATGGCGGTTTGTGAGGCGATCGCGATCGGGCAACTGCAACCGGCTTTGGTCATTGGAATGCCGATCGGCTTCAGTCATTCTCCGGTGGCGAAACGTCGGTTAGTGCGATCGGGCGTTCCTTATATTACGACGGTGGGGACTTTTGGTGGCGGCTTGTTGGCGGCGGTTGCTTTGAATGCTTTGGTTGAGTCTTTGATTGAAAAGCCGAATTGTCACTGTCATCTTAAGTGAAAAGATGCAATTATCTGAAACTTTCCTGGACTCACCTGGCGCAAGATAAAAATGAATTATTAGGTATGTTGTTGCGCTTCAGCGCTCTTACTTATATATTGAAAGAGCGCCCAAGCGCAACAACATACCTTAAGCACACACCGTAGCTTTCTGTCAGTCCGTTATTCAATACATTACCTTCGATCGCGATCGCAACTAAGAGTGCAAAAAAACAAATTGAAGCTATAAATCAAATCACCACTTGCCCAACGCGCCCCAAACAGCACCCGAAATTACCCCCCAAATCGCCCCCAAACCAGCCCCGACGATCGCACCTACGACAGGGGCCAACTGCACCGACACCCCACCGCCCAGAGTCGGAAATATCGCACAAACCCCCGCCCCCAACACCGCACCTGCAAAAGTCGCCAAAAAACTCCCCCAAATCGCACCCAAAGCCGCACCCCGAATTCCCGAAGGCTGAAACGACACCGGCAGCTTCGGCGCAAACCCGCAAACACCCAACAAACTCCCAGAAACTAAACCTCCAATCGCACCCACACCCGCCGCCACAATTGCCACACCCAGCAACAAACCCCCAAACTCGATCGTCGGGCGCATCTGCCCGTTATATTGCTGCCAAACCACTAACCCAGCCCCTAGCAAAACACCAGCCAAAGTCCCCAAAAACGCTCCCCAAACCGCCCCCAAGAATGCTCCCCGCCGGCCCCACACCCTCCCCACCGGCAGTGCCAGAGGAGGCGAAAAAGCCGCCCAAATACAGCCCCAGACAGTACCAATCCCCGCGCCCGACAAAATCCCTTGCCCGATCGCCCGATTATCACTAATCGCCCCAAACACCACACCGCTGATCGCAGCCAAAAAGAAAGCCCCCCAGAGAGTCCCCAGCAAAACTCCCCCCCACTTCCGCCAAATCTGGTTCGGCGACAAAGTAAAAATGCCCCACATCATCCCAAAAAAACTGCCCCAAATCGAACCGACAAAAATTGCCCCCAAAATCGCGCCGCCGCCCTCCGCGATCGCCGAAAAAATCCCCGCCACCGCCGCCAAACACAAAGTACCCCAAACACCGCCCCAAGCAGCATCCTGAACAATCCGCTCAAACTTGCTAGGGGGAATCTGAGGCGCCGGAGTCCGACTCCGAGAAGGAATCGGTAGCATCGGCATTTGATAGTTGCCCAGTTGGCGCGGCAGCCCCGTCGAGGGCTGTTGTCGGCGCACTGCGGTCTCCCTCACGACGGGTGGTGGTTGGGGCTTTTTACGCTTGGTTTTGGCGGGCTGCAAGTGCAATCCGTTGCTGACTGCCTGCCGCGAAGGAAACGGATCGCGACCTTTGAGGAGTTTTGCCCGATCGCACCAAGGGCACCGACTCAGATGATTTCCGTATTTGTGCTGAGTGTTTTTGCTGCAAGTAAGTAGAGAATCTTCCGCTTCCCGAATCGCATTCACCCAAGTTTTCGCATCCGGGCGCGCCGACGGATTCCCGTGCCCTTCCTCAAAACAGCGGATAAACATCTGTCGCAGCCGGGGATGCAGCATCTCGAAAGATGGCGCTGCGGGCATCGGGCGGTAGGGTATCCGCTTGGTACCGCTGGGGAAATGGCCCGATCGAATTCTCGCTTCTAAAGACGGCGGTTCGTCGCTACCGAGATACACTCCCGAAAACGGGTGCGTACCTTCCATTAACAATTGAAAAATTAATACCCCCAAACCGAACAAATCGTGCTCTGGGGCTCGATCGATATCGCGGAAAGTCTGGCCCTGCAATTCCGGCGGTGTAAACTCGGGTTTCCCCACGGGACACCGATAAACGTAACCTGTATAAGGATCGCGCACTTGAAACGAATCGGTGTCTACCAGCGTTACTAAAGCCGTATCCGTGACAAGAATATTCGACTCGTTGACATCTCCAATGACGTAACCCCTGACGTGGAGGGCATTTACAGCCGAAGCGAGGTTTCTGGCGGTGCGGTGGAGGTAAAGATAGTTAAATAGGGGTTTTTGTTCGCGCCTGGTTTTCGGAGTGTAGAAAGTGTGTACCGGCAGCACTTTCTTGACGCGCGGCATCACAAAACCGACGATTTTTTCGCGCCCGCCGACAGTATGCAGCAAATCGAGAGGCCAAGCAATTGAGGCGTGTCCCGGTTCCGCGATCGGCGCATCCGGTGGCATACTGAACATGACTGTGAGTTTGTCGCCGTCTTCGTCTGTCGGTTTGTGGTAGATTTTTGCTACCAGGGACGAGTCTTTGGCGATCGGGTAGATGCGACCTTGACCGCCACTGGCGATCGCGCTGTTGGTGTCGATCGCAATCAGTTGTCCGCTAAATTGGCGTTGCAACTGCATAGAATTCCGTTAGGGGATAGAGGATTAGTCATCAGTTGACAGTTGACAGTTGACAGTTGACAGTTGACAGTTAACAGCTATCTTTTCCGTCGATAGAAGAGGATTGGAGTGTTGACAGTTGACAGCTACCCATAGCCGTCGATAGAAGAGGATTTGATTTCCCCCTAAACGGGAAGGCTTCAGCCCCAATTTTCATGCGTGAATTTTAGATCTGAGATTTTAGATTGAAGAAAGCGACCCCACTGATAAACCGATAATTCTATTTTATTGTGGGATGGGCATCATGCCCGTCCTGAAAAACTCAGCAACAGGCAAGATGCCTGTTCCACCATAGTTCAATTTTGCAATTGTGGTTACAGTCGATCGGGCTCTATTCCCATGTCTCGGAGTCTTAATTCTAAGGCTTGCGATCGCGATCGTTCTTGTTCCAGCAGCATTTCTGCCTGTTCGGCCCGCGCCTCGGCTTGCTGTCGCAGTCGATCGAGTTCCACAAAATTCATAAACGGTTCTTGGTTAGCCCCGAACATTTCGAGTCCTGTTTGAGATAATTGAAACCGCACTCCCAGTCTCGGACTGATCCAGCCGTCCATTTGTTCGATCGCTTCAAATTGTGACTCAACCTGCAACCATCCTGTCAGTTCTAAAGTTTGCGGGTTGTACAAATAGTATTCTTCCACACCGTAGCGTTCGTAAAATTGAAATTTTTGAATCATCGGAGTCAGACGATTTCCCGGCGACCAAATTTCAAAGGCGACTTGCGGTGCAATATTACCTTCGTTCCACTGTTGGTAAGAACCTCGATATCCTTTGGGGATGCCAAAAACTGCCATCACATCTGGCGCTTGGCATAGTTTATTATTTCCTTCCACCGGATACCACAGCAAGTCACCCGCTACAAAAACATTCTGGTCATTTGCAAACAGCAATTCTAAGTTTTCTTTAATCCAAACAATTAATCGAAACTGATCTGTATTGTTTGACATCGGTTCGCCGTTATCGTCTGGGTAGATGACATTTGATTTTTCGGGAGATTGCAGTTGTGTAACCATTGCTGTTTTCCCATTCTTTTTAATGAGTTGATTTTAGTTTAACCGATAAAATTGGGTCTGAAGCCTCCCCGTTTAGGGGGAAATCAAAGAAAATGATTCATTGCTCCAATCCTCTTCTATCCACACAAGAGGTAGCTGTCAACTGTCAACTGTCAACTGTCAACTGATGAACCGATCGCCTGTTTCGTCTTCCAGTTCGTCAACTGCGGTTTTGATGAAGTTATCCACCAACCAGTCGCGGGTGCGCGAGAAATTGCTCTCCAATTCCAGGTAATGACTGCCTAATTTTGCCTTAAAGTCTTTGGGAAAAATCTCTTTGGCGGCTAACAGATTTTTCCAGCGGGTTAACTGGCTGCTGTTGCATTCGGGAAAGCGGTTGTACAAATAGTCGATCGCGATCGCCTCTAGAATGTCCGCACCCAAGATTTCCCGCCGTTTTAGCTCGTTTAAGAGCGTACTTTTCGACTGCTGAGTTAGATCTAAGTGTTCGCCCATCGTTCCTTCGATCGACTGCTGGATCAGCCAGTTACCCGCACGCAAAAAATCGCGATCGAATTCCAAGTAAATCGCCCCCGACAAAGCCTCAAAAATCTGGGCTAAAAATTTATTGTACTCGCTTTGTTCTGTTGCTTTCCCGCTGGCGGCTCCCCGACAGAGTTCGTTCAATTTCAGATTTTCGGCAAATTCCGAGAGTTTTTGACTGTCTGCTAAACGAGCTTTTAAGGTTGAAATCGCATCGCAGTCGAGTTCGGGATATTCGCGGTACAGGTAATCGGTAACAACAGCACCGAAAATCGCTCCGCCTAAGAGTGAAAGCCGTTTTTGCTTCACATCTTCCCCAGCCGGAGACTCCTCCGGGCGATCGCAGCGGCTGCTCAAGGCCGTTTCCAGCAGTTCGGTTTGCCCAAAGTCCGAAATGCCGATCGCTACTTTGACTGCTTCAATATCTACCTGTTTAAATTTTATCTGCTCTAATTCTTCTTCACATTTTGCCCACTTTTCCAACCAATCACCGCCAGCATTTTCCACATACAAATCAACAAAATCCACCCCGTGGTGCATCCAATCATCCTGCATTTTTCGGGCAGATTCTAGTTCTTCAAAGACTTTTTGTAAATTGCTTTCAACGGTGCTTGTACCTTTTACTGTCATAGTATTGATTTTGATGTAATTTGATTTTATTCCAACAATTTCAGCGCACTTCAATCTAATCTCAATTCAATTTATACCCAGTTGCTAGTTATTTTACCTGAAAGAATTGGTTTAAAGCCCCAAGCCCGATCGGGAGGAATTAAGAGAAGACTATTCATTACTCCAATCCTCTTCCTTATGATTGTCAAATGCCCTCAAGCGGTCAACTGTCAATTGTCAACTGAATGAATAGATTGATTGTTTCGGTAAATTTTCCCATTTCTCAGCCAAGAATTCCGGAGAACCTCTATCTTTCACAGGCAGCCATCGGGCCGTGCACCTTACGGCTATTGATTGCTGCGGTAAATCTTCCCGTTGCTGGGCCAGGAATTACGCAGAACCTCTATCTTTTGTAGGGTGCGAATTACACACCTTACCGCTATTGATTGCTGCCGTAAATCTTCTCGTTGTTTAGCATTCGTATCAATTACCTGTTTCCGCACTTTGCCATATCCCCCCGGGAAACAGAGAATGGGAGGAAAAATCTTGGCGTAGCCTTCGGGCCCAATGGAAGCGGGCTGATGATTAAGTTGGTGGCATTGTCTAAAATTCTGCAATATGCGAGTTATTCAAAATTTCTTGTTCACCGAATTTTGAGCAGTCGAACTATTCTCAGCAGCAGATCGGGTGAATTTATGGGAATTTGAGGTAGCGACCTGCGGGCAAATTATCACTATTATATAATGCAATGTTAACTAACTGGTTCAGGAAATTTGCATCTTTTGTATCATAACTTAAAAATAGTCCTCTGTCAATCCCCCAACCTCGAAGAGTTTGTTGCCAATTTTCATATTTTTGTTGAGAAAATTCATCAGAAAGAGTAGTGACTTGAATGCACAGGGGCTGCTGTTGGCGGTTGCTGACGATCGAATCGGTAGCCATAGAAAGATCTGCTACATAGCGATACAAAACACTGCCTTGGCGTTCGACTATCCGGGCGGCGATCGCACGAATGACGCGATCGTCAGCCGGATCGAATTTACCCGCCTTGAGTTTTTGTTTCCAGATGTAAAATTTGCGATCGTTTTCACTCAGCCATTTAGGAAATAGATAGCCGTACCAATACCTTTCGCCCGGAGTCATTGACTCAAACGCCGTTTCTCGATCTCTTTCCGAAGATAGGGATTGAAGCGCCAGCCAAACCTGAGAATCTCGCATAAGCTGTAGCAAAAAAGCCAGCACAAATTTCTTAGCAGTTAGCGAACCGGGTTTGACATCTTTCACCCAGCGATTGATTTCATCCAATCTTCTCGCCAAACTCGGATCTATAAGATCTGCTTCGCTAATTAGGGAGTTGAGCTTATCCTTAATCTCTTGTGCTTGCAAGTGACGACCTACTGTACAGATTAAACCAGAATTGTTGACACCTCGATTTTATTATAGAAGCGCACCAAATTTTCGCCGCTCATTCATTT
Source organism: Microcoleus sp. PH2017_08_TRC_O_A (assembly GCF_020738665.1). Classification (NCBI taxonomy): domain Bacteria; kingdom Bacillati; phylum Cyanobacteriota; class Cyanophyceae; order Oscillatoriales; family Microcoleaceae; genus Microcoleus; species Microcoleus sp. PH2017_08_TRC_O_A. The sequence continues at coordinate 7,498 of NZ_JAEQCE010000061.1, read as the reverse complement.
GAAGCGATTAGACTTGTTGCCAAATTCAGAATCGGGAATTTTTTACCGCAGATAAATGCCGATTGACGCAGATGGATGTTGGCTTTTTCAATATGTTTATTTTTAATTGTCCTGTGCCTCCGAACTCGAAAAAGTTGCTAACAATAATGTTAAGTCATCATCGGTGCGATCGCACACGCGGGGCGATCGCAAAAACGACTCTAATTGCTCTTTTGCATCCGCATCTTCCTTCGCCGTGCCCGAAAACCGAAACAAAGGTGCAAAAAACGGCCCGTGGGGCGTACCTTCCGGGATTTTGAGAGCGAGCATTTGCAAGCCGTCGGAAAACACAGCCAAGTGCCGCAGGGGTTCCCGCATTACCTGAAATTGCGCTGTTTCGATCGCATTTGGCGAAATCAAAAATATGGTTTCATTGATATATTCACCGCAGGGAGGTATCGTAAGGGCGATCGCATTTCCCGCACTATCGCCCGCCACCGCCGCACCATCGCCAATTTGAGCAACCGCGATCAATTCCGGCGTAGCCACAACCGCAATTAAAGTGCAAGCTAAATCCCTCGCCGCCACTTCCCGGGTTGCAGCTTCCGCTTCCACAGCCGCCCGCGCAACTTGCAGGGATGCTGTGAAAAATACCTGCCATTCCTCGTCACTTTCAGGCTGCAAATCCTGTTGACAAATCGTTTCCACAACCGCTTCCACAGCAATTTTTGCCCCCACTTCTGCCAGTGCAGCCGAACCCGCGCCGTCAGCTACCGCTGCTACCAAAACACCGTTAGACAAGACGCGCCAACAGTGGGCATCTTGACAGGGTTGCGATCGTTTTTCGTGGCTCGTACCAGTCACCGATGCGGCTACAACTTGCCAATTAAATAATGAATTATCCATTAATAACTCTTGTATTCAAAACTTCGTAAATTCAAAACTATGGAAATTTATTGGGAGCATCTCATTGTTGTAAAAAGCATTTTTATGTAGTAGTGCGAGCGTCCCCGCTCGCTTCTATAACCAAGCGATCGTCCCCGCTCGCTTCTATAACCAAGCGAGCGGGGACGCTCGCTTCTATAACCAAGCGAGCGGGGACGCTCGCACTTTTAAAGCAAAATTGAGATTCTCCCAATTCATTGTAAGCACTTCGCACCTTACCAATGACTGATGCAAACTGCCAACTGCAAACTGCCAACTGACTAAACAGTTCCCCATCCGGGCGGTGGAAGTGCGACTTGTTCGTCAATTTTTGAGTGAGAAACTCTCTGCATACTAGCCGACAGCCAAATGAACATCTCTCGAAAGTCTAATCCTTTCAATTTTACAGGAGTGCGATCGACAATTTCCGCGAGACGGGAGATATTCGCACCTTCCACACCGACTGCAAAAAAAGCCACGCGCTTGTTAGTTTCTTCCTCTTTGATCCGCTGTGCTGCGATTTCCACAACATCGTCCGATTCGCCTTGAGGTTCGCCGTCGGTAATCATAAATACCCACGGGCGGTAATAGGTAATGCCGTTGTTGCGGTATTCGGATTTGCGGGCTGCAATGGTGTCTAGTGCTAGCTGAATGCCGGCGCCCATGTGGGTTTGTCCTTGGGCTGTCAGCAGCGGTGTCTCGAACTGATCGGCGGTCACGAAGTCTTGCACGACTTTGATATTATTGTCAAAGGAAATAATTGCGACTTCGACTCGCTTTTTAGCTAGTTCATCTTTAATTAAGTCATTCCTAAAAACTTCCAGCCCCTCATTCAAAGCGTCTATGGGTGCGCCTTGCATGGAGCCGGAGGTGTCCAGCAGGAGGACGCAGGGACACCGTGGCTCTGGGTTTTCGGCAAATTCTACGGCTTCGTCTAGTCTCATGGTTCAGGATTGACCTTGGAGTGGCTCGGTTTTTAGCATTGTCACTTTACTGTATCAAGTCAGTAACATATTTAAATGCAACTTGCTAGGGCGATCGCATTTTACCATTTTCGTGAAATATCAGCGTCAAATATTTAGTGTCAAATATCAGAAGGGTGATTCACGCTCCCGATAGCTTCGCTTCACGATCTTTTGTTCGTCCCCGCTCATCCGCCTTCATCTGCGGTCAAAAAAACAAATTCATTCTTGTCTGTGCTAGTATAGACTAATAGTATTCCTGCAAAATAAGGATATCTTATGATTGCAACAGTCACAGAAAAGTTGACCTTTGACCAATTTCTTGTAGAATGTCCCGAAGATGGACTCTATGAACTGGTAAATGGAGAAATTGTCGAAATAATTTCAACCCGAAATCATATTGATGTTGCCGGCTACATCCGTGACTCTTTTTACGCTCAAATCAAAAATCTGAGCTTAAATTATGTAGTGACAAGCCAAACAGCTATCAGAACTGTAAATAAAGCTGGAGTAGAACAAGGGCGGAGACCCGATGTCAGTGTAATCGATCGCGATTTGTGGCGATATGACCGCTCGGCTTATGCTGCCTTGCGCGAACCAATTCAGTTGGCGGTGGAGGTAACATCAATGAATTGGAATGTCGATTATATTCACAAATTTGATGAGTATCAGCGTCTCGGAATTTCAGAATATTGGGTTGTGGATTATTTGGGAATTGCTAGCTCAAAATTCATCGGAAAGCCGAAAGTTGCGACTGTATTTGTCCACCTTTTGGATGCAGACGGTAATTATCAAACAACTACGTTTAAGGGCAGCGATCGAATTGTGTCTCGGACTTTTCCAGAATTAACGCTGACAGCAGAACAGGTACTGTATGCTTAAATTAGGTTGATTAGCCTAACTCTGTTATTATCTATAAAAAATCACTGCAAATATGAAAACTGTTTCTGAACAAAAACCTGTTAGTCCTTGGAATTACAAACCTTGGTGGTGTCAGCCTTGGTCGATTCTTTTGACAGGAACAAGTCTAATTTCTGGTAGTTGGTTTTTGCTAAAAACTGTTTGGATAACAGTTTTAGTCGCGATTCCTTTATTGACTTGGATGGGATTTTTCTTGTTGGTTTGGCCGAGGTTGATGCTGTCTAGCGGTGCTTTGGATTCTCATTCAGATTAGGTTTTGGGCGGTGCGTAGATAGATTTCATAACTTACGCCACTTTCAAAAGTATGTTGTTGCGCTTGAGCGCTCTTTTCTATAATAAATAAAAGAGCGCTGAAGCGCAACTACGTACCTATACCGTGTTGCGCTTCAGCGCTCTTTTTTGTCTTATATAAAAGAGCGCTGAAGCGCAACTACGTACCTATACCGTAAATTTACAGCAATGTATGCAGTGCCTACCCTACAATAACTCTACGCTTGCGGGTAATAGTCTTGAATTGCTTTCACTTCCATCGGATGCGATTTGAGCGATCGAATTCCCGATGCTGTTGCCTTGGCACCGGCTATGGTGGTAATAATCGGGATTTTGTAAGTCAAAGCTGTGCGGCGGATAAAGATGCCGTCAGCGCGGGATTCTTCGCCGGAAGGTGTGGTAATAATTAGTTGGATTTTCTCATTCTTGATCGAATCTAACAAATTTGGCCGCCCTTCGTGCAGCTTCAATTCCAAATCTACGTCTAAACCTTGCTCTCGCAAAACTTTGCGCGTACCGTGGGTTGCGACTATTTTGAAACCCAATTCCAAGAATTCCTTGATTACTGGTACTACTGCTAGTTTATCGCGATCGCGCATCGAAACCAACACAGTTCCAGACTGCGGCATCACTTGGCCAGCACCGAGTTGAGCTTTGGCGAAGGCTTTGCCGAAATCTGTGTCAATTCCCATGACTTCGCCAGTCGATCGCATTTCCGGCCCTAACAATGTATCAGTTCCTGGGAATTTAGCAAACGGTAGCACGGCTTCTTTCACGGAAACGTGAATTGGTATAATCTCTTTAGTAAAACCTAAAGCTTCCAGAGTTTGGCCAGACATGACTCGCGATGCCATTTTGGCTAGGGGAACTCCAATTGCTTTGGATACGAAAGGTACTGTACGAGAAGCGCGCGGGTTAGCTTCCAAAATGAAAACTTGTTCGCCTTGTACCGCAAATTGAATGTTCATCAACCCGATGACTTTCAAGGCTTTTGCTAGTTCTATAGTCTGGCGGCGGATTGTGACTAAGGCTGCGTCAGAAAGCGTTTGGTAAGGGATGGAACAAGCCGAGTCACCGGAGTGAATGCCCGCTTCTTCGATGTGCTCCATGATACCACCGATGGTGACATTGCCAGTCGCATCGGCGATCGCATCTACATCAACCTCGATCGCATTTTCCAAGAACTTGTCAATTAAAATCGGATGATCTGGTTCTACGTGTACTGCATAAGTCATGTAGCGTTCCAATTCCGCATCGGAATAAACAATTTCCATCCCTCGCCCGCCCAACACGTAACTCGGCCGCACAACTACTGGATAACCGATCCGTTGAGCTACTATTAAGGAATCCTGAAAACTACGGGCCAAACCGTTAGCAGCTTGCTGAATATCCAATTCCCGCAGAATCTTTTCAAATCTTTCCCTGTCTTCTGCCGCATCAATAGAATCCGGGGAAGTTCCCCAGATTTTTGTTTGTACGTCGGGGTGATTTTCGAGAGCTTTTTGCAAAGGAATCGCCAATTTCAGCGGCGTTTGTCCGCCAAATTGAATGATTACTCCCTCCGGATTTTCCGCCTCGATGATGTTGAGAACATCTTCTTTGGTTAGCGGTTCAAAATACAGGCGATCGCTCGTATCGTAGTCTGTCGAAACCGTCTCCGGGTTCGAGTTGACCATAATTGTCTCAAACCCATCTTCCCCGAGGGAATAGGAAGCGTGACAGCAACAGTAATCAAACTCAATCCCCTGTCCGATCCGGTTTGGGCCGCCACCTAAAATCATGACTTTGCGCTTAGTAGAAGGCAAAACTTCCGACTCCGGCGCCAGACTGTGGCCGACAGGCGAAATCTTCTTTTCTTCATCGCCCAATTCCCAAATTGCTGCTCCAGCTTCGTAGGTGGAATAGTAATATGGTGTAAAGGCTTCAAACTCGGCCGCGCAGGTATCGACTGTTTTGTAAATCGGGATGACGCCTAACTGTTTGCGGTAGGCGCGGACTTCATCTTCCGATGTTTTTGTAGCGTAAGCAATTTGGCGATCGCTAAATCCCAACTGCTTTATTTCAAACATTGTGTCTTTTGTCAACTGTTTGAGTGCAGTTCGTTTCAAAAACTTCTCGGCTTCCAGCAATTCCTGCATTTTATCCAAAAACCAGGGGTCAATTGCTGTGAGTTCAAAGATGTCTTCCACGGACATTCCCATCATCATCGCGTGGCGGACTGTAAAAATGCGATCGGGATTTGGCGTTCGCAATCCGGCGCGAATTTGTTCCAAACTCGGCAACTTTTCCGGTTTGTCGCACCCGAAACCTGCGCGGCCAGTTTCCAATCCCCGCAGTGCTTTTTGGAAAGATTCGTTGAAGCTGCGCCCGATCGCCATTACCTCTCCTACTGACTTCATTTGCGTTGTCAGAGTCGGTTCGGAACCGGGGAACTTTTCAAAGGCAAATCGGGGAATCTTCGTCACCACGTAGTCAATTGTCGGTTCAAAAGACGCGGGAGTTTTCTTGGTAATATCGTTGGAAATTTCGTCTAGGGTGTAACCTACTGCTAATTTTGCCGCCATTTTGGCGATCGGGAAACCTGTTGCTTTCGAGGCCAAGGCGGAGGAACGAGAAACCCGGGGATTCATTTCAATGACAATGAAATCGCCGTTGACTGGATTGACTGCAAATTGAATGTTAGAACCACCTGTTTCTACTCCAATTTCGCGGATAATTTTCACCGAAGCATCGCGCAGGCGCTGATATTCTTTGTCTGTCAGAGTTTGGGCTGGTGCGACGGTAATCGAATCGCCCGTGTGCACGCCCATCGGGTCAAGATTCTCGATCGAACAAATAATCACTACATTATCTGCCAAATCCCGCATCACTTCCAGTTCGTACTCTTTCCAACCGATCAAAGATTGTTCGATCAAAATTTGCGATACCGGACTAGCATCAACACCGCCTTGGGCCATTTCTTCAAACTCTTCTTGATTGTAAGAAATCCCGCCTCCCGTGCCGCCCATTGTAAAAGCCGGACGGATAATTAACGGATAAGTACCGATTTGGTGGCCGATTGCTTTGGCCTCGTCGAGATTGTTAGCAATTCCCGAAGGGCAAACTGCCACACCAATTCGTGCCATCGCTTCCTTAAATAACAGCCGATCTTCGGCCATTTCAATTGCTGGTAATTTAGCGCCAATTAACTCTACATTGTACTTTTCCAGAACACCATTTTTAGCAACGGCAACGGCTAAATTTAGTGCTGTTTGACCGCCCATAGTCGGTAAAATTGCTTGAGGTCTTTCTTTAGCGATGATTTGTTCGAGGATGGCCGGCGTTAGGGGTTCGATGTAAATGCGATCGGCAGTTTCCGGATCGGTCATAATCGTTGCAGGGTTGGAATTCACCAGCACTACTTCGTAACCTTCTTCTCGCAAAGCTTTGCAAGCTTGTGTCCCCGAATAGTCGAACTCGCACGCTTGGCCGATAACAATTGGGCCGGAACCAATCAGGAGAATCTTTTTTAAGTCTTGGCGGCGGGGCATAGGTTCGTAATTGGTAATTGGACAGGATTGATGATAAATTTGATATTTTGCATCATTCTGAGAAACAGGCTCTCTGAGCTGTTCCACCAAAAGCTTACTCAAAACAGTGCAAGTTTTGTTGTTAATTTGAAATTGTGCACCATTATCAGCATTTTGGAAGCGGAACCTCGCGACTCCGGCTGACAGGCGCCGCCAGCGAAGGAGAAATATTGATGGGGAAAGGGCGCAGTCGATCGCTAAATCCAGACTATTTTAAGTGTTGCGGTCAAATCGTGCTGTAATATACACAATCTTGGTCTGGCGCGCGATCGTGGTAGGGACACGGCACTACCCAAGGAGTGTCAACTTAACGTCAAACCCGCAGTCCGATAGTCCGGCAGGGGCTGAAACCCCTGCATCAAAGCGAAAGTCCTCTCAAAGAGGACTCAAGAACTCATTAGTCCTTATTTGAGAGGACTGTCTTCTATTAGCCAGGGACTTGAGTCCCTGGCGGGCTGGCGGGTGGGCGGCAGGAATCTGGCGGGCTAACGGCTTAAGTTGATACCAATGGGTACTACCGTCTCCTGACTGTGGGAAACGGGTAAAATCCACCGGATGGGATGATGAAATTGCCCTCTAAACCGGCCAAGGATGTGACAATCGTACATCCAGCCGTGCAGGGGCGGTAGATGGAGGGAGGACACCGCACCCTGCCGTTTCCCTACCCGCAAACATCGATCGCCCGCTAAGGATGTGACAATCTAAGTTAGCACCCATCTCTCCCCCTCTCCCCCTCTCCCCCTCTCCAACCTACTAGATGAGGGAATGTGCCGAGTATTGTAAAACTTCATTCAGTTTGTAAGCATAAGTAATCAAGCATGGTATTATGTGGTCAGGAGGTTGAGAATGCAGCTAACAGAACGTCACATCATT
>NZ_JAEQCE010000007.1:0-64699 GCF_020738665.1 Microcoleus sp. PH2017_08_TRC_O_A | reverse complement strand
ATCTTGACTCCAGGCAAGTCTAATATATAGTCTAAATAAAAGTCCATGACAGTAAATGTATTGTTTGTTACATTATACACCATAAAGTCAGGAGAGCCGATTTGTTCTTGAAAACTGTCAAACTCGAAGCGGGGGATTTGCCACCAGTCTTGGATGTGGAAACTACAGGCGGTTTGAGTGGGGACGAATTGTGCGATCGCGCGACAACTTGGCTCGAAGCAGTGGAAAAAGCCACCTCGATGCGACCAATTATCTACACCTACCCCGGTTTCTGGGACAACCTCGGGACACGGCGGTTGGCAGATTACCCGCTGTGGATTGCTCACTATACCAGTGCCGAAGAACCTTGGGTACCCGGTGGCTGGAAGACTTGGACTTTTTGGCAGTACAGCGACACTAGCACTGTGTCGGGTGTCTCGGGCAATGTAGATGCCAATATTTTTGAAAGCGTCCGAGAAGGCGCCGTAAATTATAAAGTTGCAGACATCCAGAAGCAATTAAGAAGTAAAGGCTTCTATCAAGGCGCGATGGATGGCAAATTTGGAACCTCTACCACAGCCGCCCTCATCTCGTTTCAGAAATCTCAAGGCCTCAATGCAGACGGCATGGCAGGCATCAAAACTTGGGCCGCGTTGATGAGAAAATCTCCCAAAGTAATTGTCCCCCCTACAGCGCCAACACCAACTCCGATACCAACTCCGACACCAATTCCGACACCAATTCCAGTACCAGCCGCGCGGCTGACTGAGCTCTTGTCATCTTACCAAGCTAGTGCTGCTCAAGATACTGCCTTGATTTGGCTGCAAACTCAAGTTTCTACCTCTGTTTTAGGGGAATTTGCTCAAAAGTGGCGGACAACTGCCACACCGGGCGACACTAATTTGCGATTGATAGATGTCAGCAAATTTTATCGCGGTTTGGCAGAACAAGACCAAGCTTTAGATTGGCTGCAAAAACAAATTTCGCCGGCTGTTATTGCCGAGTTCGCACAAAAGTGGCGCGCTCAATCGACTGTCCCAAATTCTACAATTCGGCTGATAGATGCCTGCAAATTTTATCGCGCTGCACCTAATCAAAACCAGGCTTTAGATTGGCTGGAAAAACAAGTCTCGCCAGCAACTCTATCGGAGTTTCTGCGCCGATGGCAGAATGCCAAATGATTTGAGATTAATTCCACAAAAGATGAATTTGGTTTTAATGCAATACCGTTTACTGATATAGCGCCCTGGGGGTAAAATCCGATGAGAAATAGATACTGCGAAGGCGCGTGCCTGCCCGTTGGCGAAGCCGCCCTGAAAGGGCTAGGGCTTATGCTTCGTTCCTCTCTTCGGACTATCTTAAGTAAACCGTATTTGGTTTTAATGTTCTGAAATTATGTAAATCCTAGATTGCTGGCAGATGTAACCGACGATGCAACGCAGATGTATTTCAAGATAGTTTCCGAATGAGTGCAAGAAGTCTCTTTGAGAATTAACTCGACTCAAATCTCCCCTTCTCCCCCTCTCCCCTTCTCCCCCTCTCCATCGAACATAACAGACAATCTAGGCGCTACAGCTTACTCTCATCTTTGACGGTAAGAGAATTATCTGATAAAGTTATAGCCAATATCAACGTTTTTTAATTTTATTCACAAAAATCCAGGGCAGTGGCGAGTTTGTGCCAGCGTCAAGTATAGCGCCTGCAATCAAATCACCCCCGATCGCGCTTTTAAATCTTTTAAATTTTAAAACCGAGCGGGCAGCCTGTAACAATCATATCTATGGAAATCCCCTTTAACATCACCCTGTTGATGGTCATGACCGTCACCTGTGGTATCAGCGCTCAAGTTCTGGCCGCTTATCTGAAAGTTCCGGCGATCGTATTTTTGCTGCTATTCGGTATTTTAGCAGGCCCGGATTGCCTCGGACTGTTGCACCCCAATCTGTTGGGCAGCGGTTTAGAAGTTATGGTGTCTCTTTCAGTAGCCTTAATTCTGTTTGAAGGCGGCTTGAATTTGGAATTGCGAGATTTAGGCAAAGTTTCCGGTAGCATTCGCAATTTAGTTACTTTCGGCACTTTAATTACGCTCATTGGCGGCGGAATGGCAGCACACTGGTTGGGGGAATTTCCCTGGCCGATCGCATTTCTGTATGCTTCCCTAGTCGTCGTCACAGGCCCGACAGTCATTGGCCCGTTGCTCAAACAAGTATCCGTTGACAAACAAGTCGCCGCCTTGCTAGAAGCCGAAGGCGTTTTAATCGATCCAGTCGGAGCAATTTTGGCGGTATTGGTACTGAATATTATCTTAAACGGCAATGCTGATTTATTGGTCTTGTTCCGAGATTTAATCGTTCGCCTTTTAGTTGGCGCAGTCGTCGGAGTTGCCGGAGGGTGGCTGCTAGGATTCATTCTCAAGCGATCGCAATTTCTCTCAGAAGACTTGAAAAACCTAGTAGTTTTAGCAGGTTTGTGGGGATTGTTCGGCTTATCAGAAGAACTCCGCAGCGAATCAGGACTGATGGCAACAGTCCTCTCCGGCATCGTCCTCAGAGCGGCTGCTGTGCCGGAAGAACGGCTGCTCAGGAGGTTCAAAGGTCAACTCACAGTCCTCGCCATCTCCGTCCTGTTCGTGTTGCTGGCGGCCGATTTATCCCTCGCTAGTGTAGTTGCGCTCGGTTGGGGAAGTTTGTTTACAGTTTTAGCCTTAATGTGGGTAGTGCGGCCGATCAATGTGTGGCTGTGCACTTGGAACAGCGGCCTGAACTGGCGGCAAAAATTATTTGCTTGCTGGGTAGCGCCGAGGGGAATTGTCTCAGCGTCGATCGCCTCTTTATTTGCCATCTTGCTCACCCAGCGCGGCATCAACGGCGGCGACTCAATTAAAGCCTTAGTTTTCCTGACAATTATTATGACTGTTTTCGTACAAGGGCTGACAGCGGGATGGATAGCTCAACTGTTAGGAGTCACCTCAAAATCAGCAACAGGTGCAGCAATTGTCGGGTCAAATCCTTTAAGCAGATTAATTGCTCGCTTATTTCAAGAACGCGGAGAATCAGTCGCAATTATCGACACCAATCCGGAAGCTTGCGCGCAAGCAGAAAGAGAAGGTTTGCGAGTATTTTTGAGTAGCGCTCTCGACCATAGCGTGTTAGAAGAAGCCGGACTCGATTCGATGGGAACATTTTTGGCAATGACTAACAACGGCGAGGTAAACTTAGTATTAGCTCAGCGAGCAGCCGAGGAGTTTGCACCGCCGAGGGTTTTGGCATTATTCCCCAAAGACCCGCAAGCAAATGCGCCTGCAAATAATAGTAAAATTAATCAAGCCTTTGTCTCGGATTTGTCGCTGAAGGATTGGAACGAATATTTGACCGACAGCGAAGTAAAATTAGGGGAAACCGAGTTAAACAGCGAGGGATTGCAATTTCAGATTGCTCACTTGCAAGCTTTGGTGCAAGCCGGGGAGTTGGCGCCGCTGCTACTTGAAAGACAAGGATACTTGCAAGTTGTGTCGGCAACAGAGATTTGGCAAGCGGGCGATCGCATTATTTATTTGCTCTACGATCCTACACCAAAATTGTTAAAAAGATTGTCCGGTTCGTCCAACTCTCGCTTGACTTTGGAAAAGCATCAGGTAGTTGAAGAAGTGCCGATTCCTGCTCCGGTTTTAGAGAATGTTTTGGAGGAATCTATAATTGAAAAGGAAGCAGAAGTTTTGCTACCACCTGTTTCGCGGTAGGGACAGAGAGGGAGAAGAAGAGAGAGGGAGAACAGGAGAGAGGGAGAAGGGGAAAGAGGGAGAAGGGGAAAGAGGGAGAGGATTGTTGATATGCGATCGAAATACACAATTTGGCGGTACGGGAGGTTGACTTTTTTGTACAGATTCCGACTGCACTCTTTGCTGTGCCACTCTCATCGCGGAATCCCACAAATTTTTGTTGCGGACTCTTTCATCCGGGTCGATAATTCCTGCATCTTTCAATACCTCTGTCAGCAATTTCCACAAATGATAAGCAACGTATCGCCCTAAGTAGCATATTTGATAGTTCCGCGCGATCGCATAATTATTCTTGATTTCTTGGTATGTCAAACCATTTAAAACTCCTTGAATAATTTCTCGCTGTAAGCCGTTCAATGGTTCGCCTCTCTTTTCCTTTACCAGGTTATCTAGAATGTTTGTAGCTGATTCTGCATTCATAAAGTTACGCGGTAAGTTGACAGTTGACAGTTGACAGTTGACAGTTGACAGTTGACAGTTGACAGTTGACAGTTGACAGTTGACAGTTGACAGTTGATTTAGGATTACTTAAATCTTAAGCAACCCAGATGGGAAATTCATTCGTTCTACCCGCAGAGTTGATGAGGTATGAGGTGCAAGATTAATTGCGGGAAGGTGCAAGGTAGGTGAATGTGTAGGATAGGATATTTTATGTCTATGTGGTACACACAATCTGGCGATCGCCAATCCACAAAAAACGCGATCGCACATTTCTCTCAAATTCGATCGCCCTGAAACCGACGGAAAATTTGTCTGCTTTGTGGCACGGCCCGCCGGGGGTTGAAACCCCCGTCTCATATCAATTCCGGTTGCACGACCTATGATATAGAGGAGACGGCAGTGCCGTGTCCCTACCCCAGATTTATTGTAGGGACACGGCACTGCCGTCTCCTAATTTCGGCTACTAATAATTCCGATGCTAACGGATTTGATATAACGGACTAACCAATCAAATTCGATCGCACATCCACAAAAAACCCGATCGCACATTTAAATAGGATTTGGGATGAGTTTCTTAGGAGAATTATTATTCAGCCTCCCCAATCAAAGTAAATGCCGCCCAATTTCGCGGCTGGGGATGAGTTTTCATCGTGGTTAGCATTGCCTGCCGTAAAGCCTGTGCTTTGTCGGGATTACTTTGCAAGTTTCGATAAAATGCCTGCATCAATTCGGATGTCGGCGCATCAGGAACCGCCCATAAAGAAACAATTGCACTCGGCACTCCTGCCGAAATCAAAGCACGCGATAAGCCAATCACTCCATCCCCGGTAATTCTGCCTTCTCCAGTGTTGCAGGCACTTAAAACAACTAATACCATTTTTCTAAAGATCCGATAGAGATCGAACACGACAAGACATTGTAATTTATACACTTTCCCTGTTTGCCAAAGTCTGTCATAACTTAAAAAAAATGGTATAACATCCGTAGTTTGAGCAACAACCGGGAGTAAGGAACCCCACGCTTAAAAGCGGGGGCTTTTGGAAAGTCCGGCTCGTTTCGAGCGGTTCGAGAAGAAAGCCCGAACCTTACCAGAGACAGGATTAGACCTACGTTTTTAGAGTCATGATACCGGAAAATCCGTCGCTAGTTTTCCGCTCTATCGCTAAAAGTTAAACAGGCTTAACGGGGTTAAACCAGTGCTTTTGGCATAACAAGCTCATAAAACATTCAAGGGAGCGAACTTTACCCAGCAATGGAGGACTTTATGTCTAATTTTGTTTTTGTACTTGATAGTCACAAGCAACCGCTCAATCCAATCCGCCCAGGAATGGCTCGTAAATTGCTAACCACTGGCAAAGCTGCTGTTTTCAAAAGATATCCATTCACGATAATACTCAAGGTAGAGATAACAGCACCCCAGGAACCAATCACTCTTAAATTAGACCCTGGCTCCAAAACCACGGGAATTGCATTAGTCCAAGGAAAAAATGTAATCTTTGGTGCAGAACTAACTCACCGAGGTCAATCAATTAAAGCCAGTTTGGAGTCTCGCCGTTCACTGCGTAGAGGCAGGAGAAGTCGCCATACTCGTTATCGAAAAGCAAGATTTCTAAATAGAACTCGTTCTAAAGGATGGCTGGCTCCAAGCCTACAACATCGTGTTGAAACAACCCTGACATGGGTAACTAGATTAATGAAGGTCGCCCCCATTAGTTTCATTGTTCAAGAACTTGTGCGATTCGACTTACAACAACTAGAAAATCCAGAGATTAGTGGATTAGAATACCAGCAAGGCATTTTATGTGGTTACGAAATCCGCGAATATTTGCTGAATAAATGGGACAGAAAATGCGCGTATTGTGGAGTTGCTGATACACCATTACAAATCGAGCATATTCATCCCAAAGCAAAAGGCGGTTCTGATCGTATTTCTAATCTTTGCCTTGCTTGCGAGAATTGTAATACTCGGAAGGGAACTCAAGACATTGAGCAATTCCTCTCCAAGAAGCCAGATGTTTTGAAGAAGATTCTATCTCAAGCAAAACGTCCTTTAAAAGACGCAACAGTAGTTAATTCAACTCGCTGGGCGTTATTTAACCGACTCCGCATGACTGGCTTACCAGTTTCTACTGGCAGTGGTGGCTTGACAAAATTCAATCGCACTCGTTTGCAGCTACCTAAATCCCACTGGTTAGATGCTGCTTGTGTAGGCAAAGTCGAAGAATTGAAAGTGCTAACTTTTCAACCGCTGCTAATCAAGGCAACAGGACACGGTACGCGACAGATGTGCGGCACAAATAAGTTTGGCTTCCCAATTCGTCACAAGTCGAGAAAGCAAATTCATTTCGGTTTTCAAACTGGCGATATTATCAACGCGACAGTCACCGCAGGCAAAAAAGTCGGATCTTATGTAGGACGAATCCTTTGCCGTGCATCCGGTTCGTTCGATATCGCCACAATGAAGGGAAGAGTAGCAGGAATTAGTCACAAATATTGCCAATCTATTCACAAAAAAGATGGCTATTCCTATGGAGTTTAATTCAAGGCGACTGAAGTCGCAGCCGCTTTCCTCCCCATGTCTAAAGCCAGGGGCTTCTCGCTCGTTTTTTGGTGAAAAATGCGGAGGAATGTAAAAAACAACAGATAAAAAGCAAAAGGCGAGGGGAAACAGGAAGCCCGATCGCACCTCACAATTGAATTTAAACAGTTTTAGCGAGAAAGGCTGCATGGGATTTTAGGGTTTGGGTTGCGGGAGTTGGCGTTGTTGTTCGATCGCTCTTATTTGCTTCAATCGATCGCTCCAATCTTTCAAAGGTTGGGCTTCCGAATTAGCCAGAGAATCTAGCAATTCCAGCACAGCCGCTTGATTTTGAGAAGTCTCAGAGGCTTTGCGCGCTTCGGCGATCGCGTCATACCACAGCCCAGCCTTGGCATACAAGTCGATCCGCTGTTGGGGAGTTGGCGCGGCTGCAAGTTGAGTTTGCAACGATTCAGCAGGCTGCACCACTTGGATTTCTGCCGTCGCCACCACATTCCGCGAAGGAACATTCCGATCGCACAGCAACGCCCCACTGATAGGATTGCCCGATCGACAGTGGAGGCAGATTTGCCGGCAAAGCAACGGACATGATTCCTGGCTGACTCTCCATCTCGGTTCTGTAGAGTAGTTGGCCCGATCGAGTAAACAGCCTCAATTGCAACGGACGAGAAGTGCGATCGGGTACAAACCAGGTAAAAGTCGGATGCCCAGAAATCGTCTGTCCCATATGGCTAAACGGCACTAAGGCAGTTAATACCGCCGCTGAATCACCTTCACAACTGCCGCCGCGAGTGGTATTCGTGCCCGTTTCTTTCGGTTTAGAAGGGTTTGGAGGAGGAGTATATTTTGCCAGGGCTGCGATCGGAATCCAGAACGAAACACTCAGGATTAAACTCGCAATTCCCGCAGAGTAAATGGTTCGACGCTTCAATCCGTGAGTCATCATCTGAATCCTCTCTGTAACTATTTTCTACGGTAATCGACAATACACAAACATAATAGAGGACTGCCCGCAAACAAGACTTGCGGGAAGGTGCAAAGCATTGTTAAAGCGCGATCGCCCCTTCATATAAAGCTATAATCTCGTTAAAGCGCAGATTTTCAATGTCTGTCCACTCCCTTCTGGCAGAAACAAACATGATTACGACTCTCAGTAGGCCGTCCTCACTCATTCATGAAATTCAGATTGAAAAGGTGGGAGATTGGACGCTATTCAAATTCACTGAATCTCTTCAACTCCGAATGGAAAGCCTGCTAGAAAAAAAGAAGGCGGATCAACTCACTCCAGATGAAGTTACACAACTAGACGCGATCGGAGAGTTAGATCGGATTTTTACCTATATCAACGCTATGCTTGCTGCCCAAAATGCCAATCAGTGATGCAGCCAAACAAGCCATACGCAAAAGAGCCAGCTATTTGTGTGAATACTGTCATTCGCCAGAACGCCTGAGCGCAAATCGGTTCACATTTGATCATATTATCCCAAAATCTTTGGGTGGCCCCGACGAAATAGATAATCTTGCACTTGCCTGTCGTCGCTGTAATGAGAGACGGTATAACTTTGTGGCTGGAGTCGATCCAGAAACCCAGGAAATTGTCCCTATTTTCAATCCTCGTCAGCAGAAGTGGGAGGAACATTTTGTTTGGCTAGACAACGGAGTTGTGATTCAAGGGATTACACCCATCGGTCGAGCAACCTGCATCCGCCTTGATTTAAACGATACACGCTATCCAGATGATGATTCTATCCGAGCAACCAGACGATTTTGGATTCAAACGGGGTTGCATCCTCCAGCAAGCGATCTATCCTAGATTTTGAAGACCCGCACCCACGATCGCTTCTCGAAAATCACCAGAACCACCGCCGTTTGGCTGACCAACTTAACTCGCACACGGTTCCCTTCGGTACATTTTGATAGCGCCGAAACGTTCCACCTAATTGTTTAGCTAAATTGTTTGCCAATTGCGTTCCTAATCCTGAAGATTGAATGTTAGTGTTTGAATCTTGAATTGTCGCTTCTATTTCAGACAGTTTCCCATTGCCATTATCTACCACCCGAATTACTTGCCGATCGCCTTCTTGAGTGCAAATTACTGTCAACCGAGTGGTTTCAATCGCGTGTTTGCCGACATTGCAAAGCGCTTCTTCGAGAAAGCGGCAGAGTCCTCGTTTGTGTTCCAACCGCAGATGTTCGGTGTTCAAAGGATCGAACTGCACTATTTTGAATTTGATCGTTTGGAGGTAGGGCAGTTCTTGTTCGAGGGTGTTGGAATAGACTTTGTAGAGCAATTCATGCAACGGGGCTTGCAGGGCTAATTCGATCGCACTTCCCATGCGCAAATGAGGTCGATCGTCGATCGCATCTCGTTGCACTGAGCCGTAAACTGCCCGTAATTCTTGATTCAGGCGTTGCAACTCCGGTAGAAATAACGGCGGTGTGGCTTGTTCTTGAGCATTTCTCAAAATTCCCACCAAAGTTTGTAAAGGACCGCTGTGAATGGCATTAAACGTTTGCTCGATCGCAAATTGACGTTCCTCCAACCGCAGTCGTAGTTCCTGTTCGTGGCGATAAAATAACGCTGCCATCAAGCCAGCCCCATTCAACACCAGCACCAACAACACAGGCACGAGTGGCACCCACCACCCTAAAAGAATCAGCCAGTAACAGATCGCGATCGGACTGATACTAGCGACTAAGAACCCCAACAAAATTTTCCAGGGCGATTTCAAAAACCGTCCTAGACTTATTCCCAACAGTCCCCAGGCCACAATCCAAAGATATTCCCATGCGTCTGTCCAAGTATTAAGCAACGATCGGCGATCGAGCACCGCACTAACAATCTGGCTGGTGGCGTGGGCCTGGATTTCGACTCCGTAAATCCGTCCGGGATTGATACCTGCGATCGCACCTGAACTTGCCAAATCCTTCGCGCTAAAAGACATCATCCCAATCAGCACGATTTTGCCTCGAATCCAATCCGGGTTGACCTGTCCCGATTTGATTTGTGCCAGAGAAAGCACGCGAAACGGCTTTTGCCCAGTGCGAACATTCAGTAAAATCTGGTTGCCACCTGCATCGGCACCCACATATCCGCCAGAGTTTGACTGCACTCTGGTCAATTCAATGCTGCCAAAACGCATCGCGTCTCGATCGCGAATTCCATCGTCTAACTTAACTCCTTTAGTCTCTAAATAGTGTTTTGCCAATTGGATCGTGAACGAAAAACGGTAATCCTGCGGGGACTTGTGAGCGCCCAATAAACTACGGCGCTGATAGCCATCGGCATCCAGAACCGTATCTGCAAAGCCAACCTGTTCCGGTGGTAGCGCGGGCGGAGGTGTGACGATAAAGCCATTGCGATCGGGCAGCGCAATCTCCACTCCGATCGCATTCTTGCTGCTACGAAACACCGATGTTAGTTCAGCGTGGCCCGGTTCAACCGGAATATCGCGGACAATATCTAACCCGATCGCGATCGGTTGATAAGTCTGCAACCGTTTGAGTAAATCGGCAATATCGCGATCGGGAATCGGGTAAGTTCTGGCACGTTGAATATCTTCCTCAGTGATGCCGACAATTACAATCCTTTCATCCATTGGCTCAGGAGGACGTAGCAGCAGAAATCGATCGAACGCAACCAACTCCAAAAACTGAAGCGCACCGGTCAATCTAGCCATCATCACAGCGACAATCACCATCACCCCTGGAAGCGATCCGCGCCCCCAAGTCGCGAGCTTTGCTTTCACTGCTTGCCATCGATCGCGCTTCATATCATGTCGGGTTGCATCGGTATTGTTCAAATGTCCAAACAGTCAATCGATTTTAGATTTTAGATTTTAGATTTTAGATTTTAGATTTATTCCACGGATAAATCCGGGGGCTTTTATCATCAAGAAATGATTGGTTAGTAGTCAGTAGTTCGCCAACTGTCAACTGTCAACTGTCAACTCTCAACTGTCAATCAATCAATCCTTCTTCCCTAGCCCGCACTTCCGTTTGAATCCGCAGATTTTTGTCATCTTCGGGATACACTTCTAGCACATCTCGAATTTTAGTCCAGTAATACTGCACAGTGCGTTCGGAAACATTCATCCGTTTGGCGATCGCAATATCCTGCAAGCTCTCTTGAAAAGCAAATTGTAACACCTGCATCCAAGCGGGTTTGAGTTGCAGCCCATTGCGAATCTCTCTAGGTGTATAAATCCGCTCGTGCAGCGCCCAATCTACCATTGCCAGCAAGTCTTTCATCGGCTGACTTTTATCAACGACGGTGAATCCGCCCATATGATTATCGATCGACGGTTTCAGCCAGACTAAAGTCCGAACATGGGCACTCTGCACCACGATATTCAAATTTGGATACTTTTCCATCAACATTTTGAGGAGTTGAAGACCTGAATTTGCCTGAGCAGTTTCGCCGATCGACTCTGGCATCACCAAATCCACAATTACCAGATCCGGGGCGATCTGCGCTACTTGCTCAAGGGCTTCCTGAGCCGTTGGAGCTGTTAGAATATCTACTTCTGGATACTCCTGCTTCAGAATGTTAAGCGTGCCGCCTAACACCATCGCATGGTCATCCACGATCAAAAAGGTTCGTTTTTCAGGTTGAGGTAAAGTCTGGGACATAGTTCAATCTTTGCCGCACAACATCATCATTGGATTTTAGATTTTAGATTTTAGATTTTAGATTTGTGACAAGCGTTGAAACTAGGGGATTCAAACTGCTGAAATTCTCATTCAAAATTTGTACTGAGTGAGGTCGAAGTATCCCAAATCCAAAATCGTCTCGGTAATCTTCTTACCATAGAGTAATTACCGGGCATCCGTCCTGCATCTGTCCGCCAAATGTGGTTGTGGAAGTCAGCAACCAGAATTGCACTAAAGCGCAGTTCTGTTGATTATGTTCCAAAATCCGCACTTCATCCAAATTATTCATCTCTCTCCTCTGCGCTCTCTGTGGTTATATCATTCCCATACCACAATGATATTACGTACAGATAACTCGATCGGAGATTGGATTATATTTTCATCGTAATTCTCCCATAATTCTTGTGGAACAGGCCGGAGAGCCTGTTCTTAAAAGCACTTAAAAAAATTCCCTTATTTCAACATCAAAGCAACTTCCTTAGCAAAATAAGTCAAAATCAAATCGGCACCAGCCCGTTTGATACTCGTCAAAGTCTCCAAAATAATCCGTTTTTCATCAATCCAACCCAACTTTCCAGCAGCTTTGATCATTGCATATTCGCCACTGACATTATAAGCAGCAACAGGTAAATTAGTTGCTTCCCGCACTTGGCAGATAATATCGAGATAAGCCAAAGCAGGTTTTACCATCACAATATCTGCACCTTCTGCGATATCCAAAGCAACTTCTTTCAGCGCTTCTTTAGCATTAGCAGCATCCATTTGATAAGTCTTTTTGTCTCCAAATTTGGGGGCAGAATCGAGGGCATCCCGAAACGGGCCATAATAAGCAGAGGCATATTTTGCGGAATAAGCCAAAATTGCTGTATCGATGTATCCTGCGGCATCTAAGGCTTTGCGAATTGCACCAATTCTGCCGTCCATCATGTCGGAAGGTGCGACCATATCTGCACCAGTGGCGGCTTGAGAAACTGCCATTTTTACTAACACTTCAACAGTCGGATCGTTGAGAATTTTACCGCTTTCATCAACTAAACCATCGTGTCCGTGTGATGTGAAAGGGTCGAGGGCTACGTCGGTAATTACTACTATTTCGGGGATGTTTTGTTTAATGGCTTTGACTGTTTGTTGAACCAATCCTTCTGGATTATAGCTTTCAGTTCCGGTGTCGTCTTTTTTGGTTTCTGAGATTACTGGGAAAAGGGCGATCGCACATATCCCCAAATTCCAACATTCGGCGATTTCTGTTAGCAATAAATCCAGGGAAAAGCGATAACAACCAGGCATCGAAGCAATCTCAACTTTTTGCCCTTCTCCTTCCATCACAAACATCGGATAGATGAGATCGTCAACTGTCAGATGATTTTCCCGTACCATGCGACGCAAACCGGGGGTGCGACGCAGGCGGCGGGGACGAATGGCGATCGGGGAGGGATTTTGATTATTCTCGGTGGGAAGGGCGGACTCGACGTTATTTGCGGATGACATAGGAACTGGAGTTTATAGAGAATGATAATCATTATTATCGCAGTTCCGTCACCCAAATCTATATTTATTAGGAATTACCCAGCAATTTGAGCTAATGAAACCCTAGCCCTAGACTTAATTAAAGCTGGCACAATGCGCGAACTTGCCATCCTTGCACCGGAAAGATTTCGACCAACCGGCCCTACTTGCAAAGCGGCTAAACCACCCATAATAAATAACTCGCATCCTGGCCAACGCAAATACTCGTCCAAAACAGGCAATCCTTTAACTATTTTAGTTGGATAAGCTTCTAAAATTTCTGTCAGCAATGGTTCGGCTGTTACATCTAATTTTGTTCCTGTTGCTAACCAAATTCTATCAACGAATAGCTGATTTCCATCCTGACAGTAAACAGTCCATTGATTGTCATCCCATTTAACCTCAATAATTTGACATTCTGGGTGAAATTCAAGACACGAATCCCGCGAAATTCGACGCAATTGTGTCATAATTTCAGGAGTCATAGAGCCGCCGTTGCGAGCTTGTTGAATCATCTCCCACCGCTTCTCCCAGTCTGGTTCATTTTCAAAACCTTTGAGATATTTGGGCCCTAACCAACCCGGTTCGGCATCAAATAATTTTTCTTGTAACTTTCGTCTTGACATTAATATTACTTGGGCACCGCGCCCGATCGCACCTACTGCCAAATGTCCGCTAGTTAAACCGCCCCCAACGATTAAAATCCTTTCTCCCTGCAACTTTAATCCCTGCAAATTAACTTGATGGGAATGGCAAAGTTTGTCTGGTGGATAGGGCGTTTGAATTTGATTTGTCCACTCCGGTAGTTGGGGTTTACCGCCGCCTGTGGCGATCGCCACACGACGCGCAATCGCACTTTCTCCATCCTCAAACCAAAGCCGAAAACTCCGTTGTAACGGTTCAATCCGAGTTATTTTTGCCTTGATGACGCGATCGCCCAATTCCCATCTCTTAACCACATCGCCACAAAATTCCTTAAACAGCCGACTTCCTGGCAAATCGTAGGGCGCAAACAACTCGTTAGGGCGAGATTCGGCAAACCGTCGCAACTCAAAAGCATTGGGATCGGGATGGTGCACCGCAGGCGATCGCAAGTGTGGGATTTCCAAAGCTGCAAACTGCCTCTGCCACTGAGTTAGCCAGCCACCACTGGAGTCAAAAACCCAAAATTTGCCCCGCTTCTTCTGGCATTTTTGCAGCAAATGAGTAACCAGGGTTAAAGCGTGAGGCCCCGCCCCGACTACCGCTAAATCGATTTGCGATCGCGTAACACTGGTGATTTCCATTTCAGTTTAGATAAGATTTTTTACCGCAGAGGGCGCAGAGGGCGCAGAGGGAGGAAAGGAAAAGAGAGAAATATGGTAATCTAATATGACTCTCTTTTCTTTGTTCAGCCTGCAAATACGGAAGTTTTCGCAGACAATTCTAGCTAGTGAAAACTTGATTTGTGTGCGATTAAACTCATAAATTCTTGACGAGTTCTGGAATCTTCAGCAAACACGCCACGCATTGCTGAAGTCGCAGTCCAAGAACCTGGTTTTTGCACGCCACGCATTACCATACACATATGAGTTGCTTCAATTACAACTGCTACACCTTGAGGTTTTAGCAATCCTTGAAGTGCATCAGCAATTTGTGCAGTCAAGCGTTCTTGTACTTGCAATCTGCGGCCGTACATTTCACAAATTCGAGCGATTTTTGACAGCCCAATTACTTTGCCGTTGGGAATGTAAGCAACGTGTGCTTTGCCAATAATTGGCAGGATGTGATGTTCGCAGGAACTGAAAATATCAATGTCCCGCACTAATACCATTTCGTTAGCATTCTCTGTGAACACCGCTCCGTTGAGCAGTTCGTCGAGAGATTGACGATAACCTCCAGTTAGAAACTGCAAGGCTTTGACAACTCGTTTCGGTGTATCTCGTAACCCTTCACGGTCTGGGTCTTCTCCCAATCCTAGCAGCAATGTACGCACTGCTTGTCTCATTTCTTCATCTGAGACAGGGGGTTGAGATTGAGTAGGAATTGATGACACTACACCATTTGGAGAAGTCAGTTCTGGGCGAGTAGATAAAGTCATGCTTGCAGTTTGTGAGAATGTTTAACAGTCGGTATTGACTTTTGGTTGCTACCTGATTATAACAAGATTTACAAAATGTAATATTAAAATATTGAGATTTTTTTGGATGAGTTTTATCGATATAAATGTAAAATTTGCCGTTAGTATTTACACGATTTGTGAACAGCAAAAATTGCAACCACTAACGGCGAAATTAAATAGATATCTCCCCAAAAAATTGTCTTGAACAGGCAGGATGCCTGTTCCACACTAAATATTGTCGATACCTAATGTAAAATGTGTCGGCTAGAATCCTGGACGTGATACTTAGATTGATGAAATCTTAAACTAAGCAACTGTTAAGTTGTTCTCGAATTTGAGCAGTATCTAAGTTGCGGCCGATGACTACGAGTTGATTTTTAGGTGGAGTCAACCATTCGTAAGCGTTTAATTCATAGCGCGCGCCGCTAAGTTGAAAAATGTGTCTCATCGGACTGTCTTCAAACCAGAGAATGCCTTTTGCTCGAAATACATCTAAGGGCATTTTTTCGGTGAGGAATTCTTGGAATTTGTGAAGATAAAAAGGTCGATCGCTCTCAAATGATAGCGAAACAAATCCGTCATTGTCTAAGTGATTGGAGTGATGTCTGTGATGGTGATGTTCGTGATGATGTTCGTGATGATGATCCTGTTCGTGATGGTGTTCGTGATGCTCGTGTTTTTCCTCTGCTTCAACACTATCAAAAAGATCGGCTTGTGTTAAACCTACACCCAAAATTAAGGGTAAAGGAACTTCACCGTGTTGAGAGTGGAGAATTCTCGCTCCTTCCTTAACTGTGCGAATGTAAGCTTCTAACTCTTCTACTTTTGCTTGAGGAGCTAAATCAGTTTTGTTCATCAGCACAATATCTGCAAATGCCACTTGTTTTAAAGCTGCTTCGCTGTCAAAATGTTCGGGAGTGAATGTTTCGCTATCGACTACGGTGAGTACAGAATCTAAACTGGTTAAATCCCGCAATTCAGTGCCTAAAAATGTCAATATGATCGGTAGAGGATCGGCAACTCCGGTGGTTTCAATCACCATGCAGTCGATGGGTTCTTCCCGTTCTAAAACTCGGTAGACGGCATCGACTAAGCCTTCGTTGATGGTACAACAAATACAGCCGTTGCTCAATTCTACCATGTCATCTTCGGTAGAAATTAAAAGCTGCGAATCGATGTTGATATCGCCAAATTCGTTAACTAAAACTGCTACTTTTAAATCTTGGCGGTTTTTGAGTATTTGATTGAGTAAAGTGGTTTTTCCACTGCCGAGAAATCCGGTAATTATAGTTACGGGCATTCCTCTTTTGGGAAAATCGGAAATTAAATCTGGGGTTTGTACAGTGAGATTAGTCATTGTCCCTCATCTATTAATTGTAGAAGCCCTGCTGTTAATTGGGAAAGGCACTGCGCTTCCCAAGGCAATTGTCGTTAGCGCAGTCCTCGAAGAGGATCGCACTTGATAGCTGAAATCCAGGCGATACGGGCGATCGCACTAGACTAAGTATGATAATCATTCTCATGATATCTAAAATGTGCTGTAAGCGCAAGCCCTAGAATTATTGCTCAGCTAGCTGATGACTCTTGAACACTTGACTGTCATCTCTTTTCCAGATTAATCCCATGTTACAAACGGGAATTTAAAACAATGTATTGAGGGCGAGTGCGATCGATAATTCCCTCCTGCTCCAGCCGACACATCAGGCGCGTGACGGTAATCCGCGTAATTCCCATCGCCTCAGAAATCTCCTGGTGAGTCAATCTCAGATCGATTAAGATTCCTTGTGCTACTTCCCGACCAAATTTTTTTGCCAACCAAGCTAATAGTTGCACCAATCTATCCCGCAGATATTCGCTACGCACAATGCAGAAAAATTCTTGAGTTTGCTGAAAGTGTCTGAAAATTTCATCTAAGGATTGATAGCACAAATTTTGAGGAATGTAACTCACTTCTACATGAGTTTTGCACTCAATTTGATAAGGTTCAATGCCTGACAGCGAGTGACCGAGTACGTCTCCAACTCCCCAATATCCGAGGGTTATTGGTGTTCCCTGTTCGCTCCAGGTCATGGTTCGGACGGCTCCCCGTTCAATTCGCAGTAAGCCGTTAAAGGGCATGGGTACTAACTGACGGCAGGTGAAAGTCTGCTGTCTGAGATTAGAGTACAAGGCTGGAGTGTAGGTTGAAAGAGTCATAGGATTTAGGTTTAGCGCGATCGCTACTTTGGATACTATTACAGTCTAAGTTAATTGATAATCTATATCAACTAGCTGGAAATTCCAATTCCGGAGTCAAGAAGGTTGAAACCCTTTGCGGGTGCTGTAAGAGACGTTTCGGAACTTGACTGTATCGGTATCTGGGTCGTACAGGGTATAAGTTGCTCGATCGGCGATCCGCCCGACATTCCCAACTCCGATCGCCCTTCGTGCAGTTGCAGACACGGTTCCAGGAGGCTCCTGGGAGTCCAAAGTCATTACCCAGTTATTGAGAATAGTTGGCTGTAATTGATACTCAAATGCTAAGCCCGATCGCCCGCAAAACAAATTATTAGCATCAGCACGGATTACGCGATCGAGCATCACAGGCGGCGGAGTCTCCGGGGTAAGCTCATCAGATGCGCTAACGGTACTCCCATGAATCAACAAACAATCCAATTCATGAAAACCAAAATTCAAAGAGCGCAACCACTCTACAGTTTTTCGGCTGACAGAATCCCAGAGCAACTTAATCGTCTCAGCACCGTATTTTTGTTGCAATTCTGTCGCATCAGGGCTAGAACCTATTCCATATAAGTTAAAACACTGTTCTTCCCACCACCCGATACAGATTTGAGGTGCGATTTCTCCTCGTTTGGGCGATCGAACTCGCTGCACTAATTTTTCGCAATCGGGATTCGGGCCGACTAAATCGCCTAAAATATACAATTCGTCAACGCGAATTCTCAGGCGTTTTATGTCAGCTAGTACAGCTTCGTAAGCTATCAAATTCCCTTCGATTCCTGTTAATATTGCCCAGTTTTTCATTGTTTATTGTTGTTGATACTAAAGGTTTTTTTCGGAGATTGTTTTGAACGAACCGCGAAGGCGCAAAGGACGCGAAGTAAGATAAAGGAAAAAGTTCTGAATCTCTCCTTTACTCTTAGTCCGCGTCGGCGGACTTCGTTTTTGTAGTAGCGGTTTCAACCGCCGATTCATATCGTTTCTGGTTGCATTGGAATGATTGAATTGTCAATTGTCAACTGTCAACTGTCAACTGTTTATCTATCTCTCACAAACATGAGTTGGATCGTCAGCTCTTTCGGCATATTCCAAACCTCTAGCCAAACGCCAAGCAAAAATCGGCGGCAAACCTTTTTCAATAATTGCAGCGCAAGTAGTTTGATAGTCATATTCCACTTCTCGCAATATCACCTGTTGCGCGTCAACATCATAAATCACATAGGTAGCATTCGGTCTACCGTGGCGCGGTTCTCCTACAGAACCAACATTCACAATCCGCTTTAAAGGAGCAGTAAAACTTAAATCTTTATCTACTTCAATGCTCGGCCCGCTGACTCTAACCTGCATATTTCCAGCATCTAAAGTACGGACATATGGTACATGAGTGTGACCGCAAAACAGCACATCAGCACCCGCAGAAAATACCCGCTCTAAGGCAGAAAAAGCATCCATTGTCGGCAGTAAATATTCATGATTGCTGTGAGGGCTACCGTGAACAAAACACATATTGTCTTCTCGCAGACTGTGTGGCAAAGTGGCTAAATATTCTCGCGTTTCTGGGAAGATTTGATTGTTAGTCCATTCGTGAGCTAATTTGCCTCTTTTTTCGGCTAAAACTGAGGGATAGCTACATTCGCAGGAGTTCAAACCTTCGACAATATCTTCATCCCAACAGCCGACGCAAGTGGGAATGTCGAGCGATCGAATCATTTCTACTACGGCGTGGGGATTGGGGCCGTAGCCGACTAAATCTCCGAGACAAAAGATTTTGTCGGCTTGTTGTTCGTCAATATCTGATAAAACTGCATTTAAGGCTTCATAGTTGCCATGAATGCAGGACATAACTGCTATTTTCATTCTGTTTCTTCTCCTAATGAAAGTGATTCTTTGACTTGTTGTTGGTAATTCAACATGATTGTTTCCGACAGACAGCAATCTTCTAGGGTTTGTCCTAATGCTGTTTCATCGAGATTTTCGCCGACTATTTCTATGCCGCTAAATCTTTGGGGACGGCCTTCGAGCCAGCGGGGAAGTGGCAATTCTTCGTGGGCAGTTTCTTGGAATTTCGCGGCGAAGTCGAAGTAGAAAGAACGCCCATCGGCTATGTCAAAAATGCCTTTGGCTCGGTGGATTTTGCCGTAGGCTCCTTGGGTCATTTCTTCGTACCAAAACAGATCGAGGCTGGCTGGATCGAGGACTTGTCCGCTGGCGGGGCTGCGCCAAATTGATAGTTTTTCCGGTTCGCCGCTAACGGCTATGCCCTCTACAATTACATCCGCCCATTGATGCCATTCGGTGTTTTTGATGTCTGGTGGTACGACAGCGAATCGGCGACTGGGGAAGCTTTGAAGCAGGTTTTCTATTGATGTTAATTGTAGGTAAAATCCCAGTTCAATGTAAGCTGAAACGCCGTTGTTTAGGTGTTTCGCGAACTCGGATTCTTGGCCGTCTGTCAGGATGGTGATTTGGGGGAATTCGGCGGCGATGCAGGTTTGGTCGATCGGCACATTGCCGGTTCCGGGACACCAATACAGTACGGGTGCTGTCTCGACGGCTAGCTGCTGTCGAATCCAGGTTGTTTTGCCACTTCCGGGCGGGCCCGCTACGGCGGTGATTGTAGGTTGACTCATAATACAATGATAATCGTTCTCAGTCAAATTAGCTCTTAGATATTTAGATTTAATTTGGCGATCGCACCCGATGCCCCTCCATAAGAGAGGTAGAGCCTCCGAACATCGGTTCCAATAATCCGATTTCCCGCGTGCCTGCCCTACACTAGATCTCTTGCAAAAATCGTTTTAATCAAATTTTGGAACGGGCAAGATGCCCATTCCACAGAAAAAAAAATTGTGGAACGGGCATCTTGCCCGTTCCTAGCTATTTTGCAAGAGGTCTACTATAATCGGGGCATCACTCCAGGAAGAAAGAAGACTTTATGCCAGCAGAAAGTTCGTATCAAGCCAGTACGTACAATCTGGAACTTGACGCAGAAATCCAGCGATTAAAAGCTCAAGTTGTGCTCAGTTGGGAAAAAGAAGCACGCACCTTAAAGTGGTTCGGTTTAGCCGACGGGATGAATGTTTTAGAAGCGGGTAGCGGGCCGGGATTTTTTACCGAACAACTTTTAAAATTACTGCCAAACAGTTTGTTAACAGCCGTAGAAATCGACCCGGTATTGCACGAGAAAGCTCTAGGATATTTGCAGGACAAAGGAGGCGATCGCGTGAATCGCATTCAAGCATCGATCGCAGATACTGGTTTAGAGGATAATACATTTGATTTTGCGATCGCCCGTTTGCTATTTGTTCACCTCCCAGATCCCGTCGCAGCAGCCAGAGAAATCTTCCGCATCTTAAAACCGAGTGGTAAACTGGTGATTATCGATAGCGATGCGGATCTATTTTGGCTGACAAATCCACCTTGGTCAGTCGAGATTGTCCGGGAGAAATTCAAACAGGTGATGGCCTCTCGGGGCGGTAATTTATGCGTAGGGCGAAACCTGTGCCGCATTCTGAAAGAAGCTAAGTTTGGTAACGTCGATTTAGAAGCCGTTGTCAGCCACAGCGATATCATCGGCATTCAAGCCTTTGAACCTTTGCTGGACTCCGGGCCGATTTTACAAATGGTCAAACAAGGGCTGATTTCCGAGTCGGAAATAGAGAGTTATCTAATTTCCCGGGATGAGTTTGCCGCTGCGGGCGATCGATCGATGATGAGTTTTTGGTTGATGGCTTGCGGGAAAAAACTCAATAGATATCTCCCATAATTTTTGTGGAACAGGCATCCTGCCTGTTCTTGAAGCTCTTTTTGCCAAATGTCTAATAGAAATATCGAATAACTCTCAAGTCGGGGGCGGGTTTATGAGATTGTCGATTATTGGCAATTATTGTTGGTGAACCCTTCTATTTTCTTCTTCTTTCTTTCTTCGTGTCCTTCGCGTCTTCGCGGTTCGTTTCTAACACAAATACCCAACCCAATTCGGCAAAACCTCCAGCGAACCATACCACCTCCCCGGAGAGCGAGGCGAATGCCAAACACCCTCCAGCACCAAATTTTCGGCCCCATCCAAAAGAGCAGCTTCAATCGGCGTAATTCCATCGCCCCAAGTTTCGCCCTTCCCCACAGTCAACTCGTAACTTTTATAGGCCAGCCAAGTTCCAAAACTAGGCTTACCAAAAACAGATTTCCCAGCAACGCAGACGTAACGCACCTGCGGGTGGAAAGCACCGGGATAATGAATTTTGACAAAATCTAGATTTTTGCGCGTCCAGCGCTCTTGAGAGACGTGTGGCGTGCCTAAACTAATTAAAGTGTTGACCCAAGGGTGAGCTTCCCACAAACCCGCATCCGACCGCACGTCGCCGTGAATTGTATAAGGCTTTTCGCCTAAATAAATCCGAGAAATCCAGCCGCCTGCGGAATGACCGATGAGATTTACTTGAGAGACGCCGTATTGCTGTAACATTTGTTTGACCGTGCGATCGAGCTTCCGCAAAATTGGCACCATCGATCGCCCGCCAAAAGTCGGCAACCAATCTGCCTTGCCCAGTGGTACTGTTACAGTTGGGAAACCGCGATCGACCAAAGATTTTTCTAATTCCCGATAGTCTGAAGCAGCAGCAAAATATCCTGGCAAAATCACGGTAGGTAATGGCATTATCAATTTTAGATTTTAGACTTTAGATTTTTCGGCCGGGGTGCTAGGATCTATTTTTCAACTTCAAAGACGCTTGCCGAAGCATCCTTTGGATGGCTAACATCTCTTGCTCGTTAAACTTTTTGCTTGGGGAATATCTACTTCTATGGCTCGCGAGCCGATTCCAACATTGTATTTTACCCTAGTTGTCGTTCACTTAGAAGACCGTTTTCTACTGGTACAAGAGCGCAAGTACGAGCAGCAGTGGTATCTGCCAGCAGGGCGAGTAGAAAAAGGCGAGACTTTGCTTGAAGCTGCTCAGCGCAATACTGTCCAGGAAGCGGGCATTCCTGTGATCGTGGAGGGAATTCTCAGGGTAGAGCATACGGTGATGCCTAGGGGCAACGTGCGCCTGAGGGTGATTTTTGTGGCTCGTCCTGAAGATAAGACGCCACCCAAGAGCAAGCCGGACGAGTTTACTTTGTGTGCTGGTTGGTATTCTCTCAAAGAGTTAGACCAGTTGTCGCTGCGCGGAGAGGAAGTTCGGGAAATGTTTCAATATATGGCAAGCGGCGCTCCAATTTATCCGATCGACTTGCTGAGCGTTGAGGGAGCTCCTTTTAAAACTTACCGCTATCGGTGGTAAAAAGAAGGAAGAAGGAAGAGGGAAGAGGGAAGAGGAAAAAAGACTTATGCAGTCAGCTTTTTAGTCATCCGTCCAAATTCCTTTCTGTAACCGAATTGGAAACAGGGGTCGATCGCAGCGGCCGATCGTGTTTAATCGATTAATGCAGTTTGCCAGCCGGGAAATGACGGTATTGCAGCGGTCTTTTTTGTGAGAAGGCACTAGCGATCGGGCAATTTCCAGGGCGATCGTGCTATGCTTGTACCTTTAAATTGCAAATTTTTTAGTTTTGACCCGCTCCCCATAAAAAAATATCGGTAACAAATAACCAATAACCAATAACCAATTCTCGATCGTCATGACTGACTCATCCTCCCTAGCCAACGCCCTTTCCGAACCGCTGCGCCAGCCTTTTTGGTGGGCAGCCCTAGCTTCTGTCGGCCTTCACGGAGTGCTCGGAGTAAGCGCCCCGACAATCTCAAACATCATCTATGGTGGTGGCAATTCCTCAAAAAACATCCCCGGTTCCGTCGGATTCGTACAACTAACTCCCGCAGAAGCCGGCCGCCTGCCACAAACCATACCACCGCGATCGTCCAATAAGCCGTTTTCGATCGCACCAGTTCCCGTTCCCACCTCCCCAAAGTTAGCTCCCCCTTTGCCCCCTCCACCGGTTAACTTGCCCGCCCTGCCACCGGGAATGCCACCTCCTGGATTCTTTGCGCCTCTCGATCCCCCTCTCCCGCCATTAACTGCCCCAGCCGCCCCGCAGTCACAAACTTCAGTTCCAACGGTCAAACCCCCCTCTCTCAAAACACCAACTTTCGTCCCCCAAGGGCCTCCCAGCGGTTTGATTTTCCCGCCATTACCCGGTAATTTCGATCGTAATATCCCCCCACCGCCACCAGGAGTAACAGGATTACCCCAGCTTCCTGGCGGCACCTCCGAAGATGAGGCAGAGACTCTCAAAAGGGTTATAGCCAGTAGAGGCGGACTCCCGCTATTCCCAGACGGAGCTCCAGTCTTTACCCCGGAATTCCCCATTGGTGGGAGGAATTCAGGGCCCGATGGAGTACCGAAATTGACTCAAAAAGATCCCAATAAACGGAATCTCATCGCAGAAACTCCCGAAGAAAGAATCAGGAGGCAACAATTTGACCAGGGACAGCAACAGCTAGAACAGCAGGGAGTTCCCGGTTCAAACTTACCCAAGGACAGAGAGACATTGCTGGCTGCTGCTAATACCTATGTTGCTTTGTTTAATGACTTCAAAAGAGCTTACCCCGACTTGGAAATGACGGGGCCGACTCCTGTGACTGTCGCTTATCCCAAAGAAGCTTGCTCGCAAAAACTCGAAGGAACGGCAGTTTTCGGAGCAGTTGTCAGCCCTCAAGGTTTGCTCAAGGCAGAGCCTAAGCCGATCGTCCCCACAGGTTACGGTATTCTCGATACTGTGGCTAAAACAGCGATTATTAACCCTAATCTGACATTTCAAGCAGCCAGCACCCACAAGCTTTACCAGTTGGCTGTCGCGTTTAAATACGACGAAAAAGTTTGCAGTGGCATTCCTGTCACCCCATCCACAACCCCAACCAGGCCCACAGGCCCGCAGCCGCTAGCGCCAGCCCCGACAGCACCCAAGCCGACAGGCGAACAGTCACCAGCCCCTGCGGAAGTGAAACCGCAGTTTGAGAAGCCTCCGGCGCCCTCTAACAAACCGCAACCAGGGGCCCAACAGTCGCCACAGCCCTCACCAAAACCCGCAACCAAACCGTCACCCTCACCTCAACCGAAACCCGCCGCCGAACAATCTCCTTCTCCCCAACCGAAACCAGCCCCCGAACAGTCCCCGCAGCCAGAAGCTGCACCTTCTCCCGCCAGCGAGCAGTCCCCGCAGCCAGAAGCTGCGCCTTCTCCCGCCGCTGAAGTGTCTCCCTCGCCAGAAGCTGCGCCTTCTCCGGAATCTACGCCTTCTCCCGCCGCCGAAGTTGCGCCTTCTCCTGCGCCTTCTCCTGCTACGGCCAATTAATTGTTAATTGGGTGGGAATTGGTATTTGGTAATTGGCGATCAGTCAGTAGGGTGCGTCAGTTGCAATATTTGTTGCCTAGCAAACCAATTTATATTTGCTGGCGCACTCTACATTTTTAACTGGATCTGACCTAAAAAAATCCCACCCAATTACCAATTCCCCATGCCCCATGCCCCATGCCCTGGGAAGGCCAATCCCTCCGCTTCACCCAATTCCCCATGCCCCATGCCCCATGCCCCATGCCCTCTCAATTGTATTGGACTTTATACATTTGGAATAAGTCGCCGTTTTGTTTTTTTACTACTTTAGCGCCTGCCACTTTAATCATTTTTTCCCAGTCTTCTATTGTCTCTAAGAATACTTCGCCTGCTCGATAAGTTTCCAGAATTGCCCAATCTTCTGCTAGAGGTGCATTGGGATTGAGGACATCAAACACAAAATGACCGCCTGGTTTTAATACTCGCTTCACTTCTGCCATGACAATAGCCCAATAATCTATGGGAAAATAGCAACTAAAGCCTGTGGCGATGCACAAGTCAAATTGATCCTCTTCGTAATTTAAGCGATGGGCGGGAGCCAATTCTACGCCTTTAAATAGCTTGGAATTAAGTTGAGGGCCGCGAGCGTTTAAGGCATCTCGGGCGGCGCTGCTGATTTCTTGACCGTAAAAAAGGGCTTCCCAATCCCGCCAAGGATAGATCAGAAAGCTGACTCCGCAGCCAATATCTAAACAGCGCTGATTTTTTTGGGGTTTGGCAATTTTCCAGAAGGGAGATACTGTTTTTTCTTGCAGGGTTCCGGCGACTGATTCCAGGAAAATCGGCATTGCTTCGACTTCTTCGGGTAAGGCGAATGCTTCTCCTCGATATTCGCGATCGAACCGAGATGCAACCTGCGATAGTAAAGCTTGCCAGCTATCTGATTTGTCTTTGGCAAACCAAGTCTGCTCTTGACCTGCTGCTGGGCGTTCCGACTTTTTAGACATTCTTTAATTACCAAGAAATTGGGTCTAAAGCCCCGTCCTTCTAGGACGGCTTTAATTTTTTAATTATTGCACTATTCCATTTCTATCTACCATCTTAGCCCTAGATAAGCTATTATAGAGATATGCTAAACATGACCTACGAGTACAAACTAGAACCCACTTCATCCCAATCTCAGACCTTTGACCACTGGTTAGAAGTCTGTCGCAAGGTGTGGAATTATGCTCTTAGAGAGCGGAAAGACTGGTACAACTCAAGGTCATGTGCAATCAACGCCTGTAGCCTAAAATCCGAATACATTATTCCCGTTGATAGCCCTAGACCAAACTTTGCCGTGCAGTGCAAATCTTTGACCACCGCTAGACAAAGTAATTCAGAGCTAAAAACTGTCCACTCCCAAGTATTGCAGCAAGTTCTCAAGCAATTAGAGAAAGCCTTTACTTCTATGTGGGAATCAGGTTTTGGCTTTCCGAGGTTTAAGAAGAAAGGCAGAATCAGAAGTTTCCTGTTCCCTACTCCTAATCAAACCGTAGTAATCGGGAATAGGATTAACCTACCCAGTATTGGCTTAGTTAAGTTCAGAGATTCTAGACCTATCCCTGATGGTTTTGTAGTCAAGCAAATCAGAATAGTTAAAAGAGCCTCTGGATACTTTGCCATGTTAGCTTTAGCTCTAGATGTAAGTATCCCTACTACCATGCCTCATGGCTATGCCCTAGGAATCGATCTAGGTTTAGAGAAATTTCTCGCTACCTCCGATAATGAACTAGTTGCCAGACCTAAATTCTTTGTGGATGCTCAACGCAAGCTGAAATCGCTGCAAAAAGTAGTCAGTCGCAAAAGAATCGGGTCAAAAAACTGGCAAAAAGCTCAAAAAAAAGTAGCAAGATACCATCAACATATCAGTGACAGTAGGAAGGATTTCCATTTCAAAACCGCCCATCATCTCTGTAATCAAGCAGGAATGATATTTGCTGAAGATTTGAATGTCAAAGCAATGGCAAAAGGGATGCTCTGCAAGCACACTCTAGATGCGGGATTTGGACAATTTCTATCTATTCTGGAATATGTTTGTTTCAAGAAAGATGTATTTTTATTAAAGGTAGATAAAAATGGTACATCTCAAACCTGCCCTCAGTGCCAGACTCATACAGGAAAGAAGCCTTTGAGCTTAAGAATTCATCAATGTCCTGAGTGTGGATATGAAGCAGATAGAGATGTAGCAGCAGCGCAGGTAGTAGTCCAGCGTGGGCTTGCAGCGGTAGGGCATACCGTCAAGATGCTTTCAGAGGGTAAAGCTACTAGGCTCCCTGTGATGAAAGAATCCCCGTCTCTTTAGAGCGGAGAGTGTCAACTTCTAGAGCCTTTGAGTGCTTTTGTAAAGTTTTGACGGTAAGGCTTATTAAAAATTAACGCGGGCCACAGCAGCGACAGTTTCAGCTTATTTGCAAAACTTCTGTCGAAATTAGTGCGATCGAAACCATTCCAAAATTTCCAAATACCGCCGCCGTAAGCGACTAGCAACACTAATCCAATTAACGGTTCCATTAAATAACCCCCTAAGCGAGTGATTGGATTTTTCGTCAGCGAGCCTGTATCGCTATTCTTAATCTATCATTTTTCAACTGCTCTGGTGCAGAGATACGCCCTTGTAATTCTACCTTCAGCTAGAGACTTGAAAATCCCCGATCGCCACAGACTGAAAAATATAGCAGAAGGAAGAAGGAAGAAGGAAGAAGGAAGAAGGAAGAAGGAAGAAGGAAGAGGGAGGAAGGAAGAGGGAGGAAGGAAAAAACAAGAAGCAATATTCAGCAAGGGTTTCAGCAATTAAGAACAGTCCAGTCGTCGGCTGCGGTTGCTATAAAAGCCAAGCAGATACCTTTCAGGGTGCAAGATGCAAGAAACGACTTCTGGCAAAAGTCGATGATTCTGAGGATTTACGCAACATTCCCTACAAATTGGAGTTCTATCGCGCCCTTTCTCAGATTCCACCCAAAAGTTGAAATCGGTGGCTGTTGGGCGACGGCTTCTCCTTCCTGGATTTCTGAGACGTGGGATAACTCAAAGATAATTAACACTGATAGTTAGTACCCCACAGGTTACAGCAGGCAAGCTTTTTCTAGCGGACAATAACGGTAGAGAGGTTTCTAAGTAAGGAGGATTGTTTATGCGTGCTGTGCTGATGGCTGGGGGGTCGGGAACGAGGCTCAGACCTCTGACGTGCGATTTACCTAAACCGATGGTGCCGATTCTGAATCGCCCGATCGCAGAACACATTATCAATTTGCTAAAAAGGCATAATATTACGGAAATTATTGCGACGCTGCACTACCTTCCCGATGTCATGCGCGAATATTTTACCGACGGGACAGACTTTGGCGTTCAAATGACCTACGCTGTGGAGGAAGACCAACCGCTGGGTACGGCTGGTTGTGTCAAAAATATTGCGGAATTGCTCGATCGAACTTTTCTGGTCATCAGCGGCGATAGCATCACAGACTTCGACTTGACAGAAGCTATCAAATTTCACCGCAGCAATAAATCCAAAGCTACGTTAATTTTAACTCGCGTTCCCAACCCAATGGAATTCGGGGTAGTAATTACGGAAGAAAATCACCGGATCAGTCGCTTTCTGGAAAAGCCTTCTAGCAGCGAAATTTTCTCCGATACCGTCAATACCGGCACTTACATTTTAGAACCAGAAGTATTGGACTACCTGCCGGCAAATCAAGAGTGCGACTTCTCGAAAGACTTGTTTCCGCTGCTGTTGGAAAAAAACGAGCCGATGTACGGTTACATCGCGGAGGGTTACTGGTGCGATGTGGGCCAGTTGGATGTTTACCGGGAAGCTCAGTATGACGCATTGCGGGGAAAGGTCAAACTGGATTTGAGCTACTACGATGAAGTTCGATCGGGACTTTGGGTAGGTCAAAATACTTTTATTGACGATAGCGCGATCGTCGAAACACCGGCGATGATCGGCAACAATTGCCGGATTGGAGCCCGAGTTAAAATCGATGCCGATACGGTCATCGGAGATAATGTCACAGTCGGGGCCGACGCCAATCTCAAACGTCCCATTGTCTGGAATGGAGCAATTATCGGCGAAGATGCTCATCTCAGGGCCTGCGTGATTTGCCGCAGTACCCGCGTAGACAGGCGCGCCCACGTCCTCGAAGGTGCTGTCGTCGGTTCAATGTCCATTGTCGGAGAAGAGGCGCAAGTCGGCCCTAGCGTGCGAGTCTGGCCGAGCAAAAATATTGAATCCGGCGCTCTGTTGAATCAAAATTTAATTTGGGGAGAACAAGCTAAACGGAATTTGTTCGGCCAGCGGGGCGTTCAAGGACTGGCCAATGTGGATATTACCCCGGAATTTGCCGTTAAATTGGGCGCGGCTTACGGCTCAACTTTGAAACCAGGGGCTTCGGTATCGGTTTCTCGGGATCAGCGCAGTATTTCGCGGATGGTTTCGAGATCTTTGATTGCGGGTTTGATGTCGGTGGGAATTAATGTAGTCAATTTGGAATCGACGGCAATTCCGATCGCGCGCACGGTTTCGTCTACGATCTCAATTGCTGGCGGCATTCACGTTCGGATTTCGCCCGATCGCTCCGACCACATTTTAATTGAATTCTTCGATATCAAAGGTATCAATATCACTAAAGCTGCGGAGAAAAAAATCGAGGGCGCTTATTTTAAGGAAGATTTACGCAGGGCTCTGATTCCCGAAATTGGAGATATGTCGTACTTTAACCAAGCACTCGACGTTTACAACCGGATGTTTGAGCGGCAGATGAATGTTGAGGCAATTCGCTACAGCAATTCTAAGGTGGTGATCGATTACGTTTACGCGGTTTCCGGAGCAATTCTGCCGCAAATGCTCGCCAAATTCGGCTGTGATGCGGTGGTACTCAATGCTAGTCTCAAGCAGACTTCTCTGAGCAACGGAGAACGGGAATATTTGCTCGACCAACTCGGCCGGGTGGTAAAAGCACTCAGCGCTAATTTTGGCGTGCAGGTGTCTGCGAACGGCGAACAGCTCATTTTGGTAGACGAGTCGGGAATAGCGATTCGTGGGGAAATGCTGACGGCGCTGATGGTAAATTTGATGCTGACTTCCCATCCCAGAGGTACAGTAGTAGTACCGGTGAATGCGTCTTCTGCGGTGGAGGCGATCGCCCGCCGCTATCAAAGCAAGGTAATCCGCACTAAGGCAAACCCAAGTGCATTGATGGAAGCCTCTAACAGGAACCCGAATGTGGTTTTGGGCGGTAGCGGCAATATGGGTTTTATTTTCCCGCAATTGCATCCGGGGTTTGACGGAATGTTCTGCATTGCTAAAGTGATAGAAATGATGACGATTCAGGAGCGATCGCTCGGACAGATCAAAGCGGAACTTCCCCGCGTCACCCACCGCAGTTACAGCGTCCGCTGTCCTTGGACGGTAAAAGGTTCGCTCATGCGGCATTTGGTAGAAACTCATTCGCCCGATCGTTTAGAATTAATAGATGGAGTGAAGATTTTTAACTACAGCGACGACAATTGGGTATTAGTTTTGCCCGATGCTAGCGAACCCACCGTTCATATCTTCGCCAACAGCGAGGACAGAGATTGGGTATCTGAAACTTTGAAAGAGTACCGCGCCCTCGTTCACGATTTTGTGACCCAAAGCGAAGAGGCGGTTCGACAAGATAAATTTGGTAATGGGTAATGGGTAATTGGGAATTGGGAATTGGGAATTGGGAATGGGTAATCGGTAATGGGTAATCGGGTATTATATTATGTCCGGTTATGCAACGATAATTCAGTTCTTAGTAAGGACTTTAGTCCTTATTAATTCATATATAAAGAGAGGACTAAAGTCCTCACTACAAACCCTCGCTTTCCCAATGACTAATTCCCTCTTTGCCCAATTCCCTCTTTGCCCAATGCCCAATGCCCAATTCCCAATTCCCAATTCCCATTTAAGTTATGAATAGCTGCATTTTAATGGCGGAAATAATTCAACAACCGCAACTCCGTTATACTCCAGACAATCAACTTCAAATCGCTGAGATGCTGGTGCAGTTTCCAGGGTCGAGACCTGAAGATCCGCCAGAACATTTGAAGGTGATAGGATGGGGCAATTTAGCTCAAGAAATTCACGACAAATATCGCGAGGGCGATCGCGTGATTATTGAAGGGCGGCTGGGTATGAATACGATCGACAGAGATGGTATCAAAGAAAAGCGCGCTGAACTGACAGCCCAAAGAATTTACACTCTCGGCGCCGATGCTATGAGCGCTGCACCCGCAGCTAGAACCGCCCCCGAACCCGCTCAAATTCGCGACACCGCCCCGGCTAATGTGCCGAGCAATGTGGTTCCCATGAGTTCCCGAGGCCGCAGTTCTAACAGCGCTCCAGCCCCTGCTAACCGCCCGTCTAGTTCGGATTGGAACTCGCATCAGTCTTCGGACTCCGATCGCAAGTCTGGTTCCTCTAACGAAGCTGACAATCCCGATTACGATCCGATTCCGTTTTAAGAGCCGATTCCGTTTTAAGAGCCGACGGCGAATAGATCCGACGGCGAATAGATCCGACGGCGGTTGAAACCGCGTCTACACAGGCAAAACCCGCCTCCGCGGGTTGAAAAACGGGTGGTTAAATTTACGTTATTTTCTTCAGTCTGCGGAGGCAGACTTCGTTTTTGTAGACGCGGTTTCAACCGTACGTCATCGTTTGTAGACGCGGTTTCAACCGTACGTCTTGGTTTGTAGACGCGGTTTCAACCGTACGTCATCGTTTGTAGACGCGGTTTCAACCGCCGTTTGATCCGATCGCACAATTTCCCGATCCGATCGCACAATTTCCACCCCAAAAACGCGAGCAAACTCAGCAACAACGATCGCCCTAACTCGATCGACCTCAATCCCCGGAATAAACTGCTCTAAACTACCAATCGGTCGATCGGGAATCCCGCAAGGTACAATTTGCCCAAAACCTGCCATATCCGGGCAAACATTCAAAGCAAAACCGTGCATCGTAATCCAGCGACTGACTTTAATGCCGATCGCACCCACCTTGCACCCATCCACCCAAACCCCAGTCATTCCCGGAACCCGCGAACCCTTCAGCCCGCAAACTTCCAGCACTCCCAAAAGCACTTCCTCCAACTGTCGCAAATACCAGTGCAAATCCTGCTGGTGGCGGCGCAAATTTAAAATAGGATAGCCCACCAACTGGCCAGGACAATGGTAAGTCACCTCCCCGCCCCGCTCAACTCGGTGCAACTCCGCATGAGTTTGGCTCGGGTCAAACTTCAGAAATTCCAACTTCGATCCCAGCCCCAAAGTGTAAACCGGCGGATGTTCCAGCAAAATCAGCACATCCGGCAAATCGGGATTGTCCCGGCGTTCTTGCACGAGTTTTTGCTGGATTTCCCAAGCTTGGGAGTAGGGTACTTGTCCCCAATCGAGGAGCAAGCACGGTTCGGGGATCGCAGGTTGATGAATGAGAGGGGAAATCATGAAAAAAATCAACAGTGTTTTTACGGAATATTTACGCAGTTAAAATCAAGAATTGTCAACATATGAAAAAAGATTTGGAAGATAAGTGTTTTCTAGAATACATAGTGCTATTGTATAAACTATACCCACGTTACAGAAGGGAGGGAGCTCTATGAAGCTTGTTATCCAGGGTAAAAATATAGAAATCACCGATGCCATTCGCGAGTACGTCAATCAAAAAGTTGAAAAGGCAGTTAGCCATTTTCAAACTTTGACGACGGAAGTGGATATTCATCTATCGGTGG
Source organism: Microcoleus sp. PH2017_08_TRC_O_A (assembly GCF_020738665.1). NCBI lineage: Bacteria > Bacillati > Cyanobacteriota > Cyanophyceae > Oscillatoriales > Microcoleaceae > Microcoleus > Microcoleus sp. PH2017_08_TRC_O_A. The sequence goes on along the minus strand of NZ_JAEQCE010000007.1, from coordinate 32,417 downwards.
CTCGTAACCCCAGGATCAATCCTAAGCAGACTGCTGAGGTGACTATCTATGCTAACGGCAGCGTGATTCGGGCTGAGGAAAGCACGGAAAGCCTGTATGCTAGCATCGATTTGGTCGCAGACAAGATAGCTCGTCAACTGCGGAAATTTAAGGAAAAACGCCACGACAACAAGACCCAGAGTAGTGCCAAAACGGTTACGGCAGTTGAAGAACATCCTATAGTAGCAGATTTGATTGGCGATCGAACTCCCGAACTTCCACCCGAAGTAGTACGGACAAAGTATTTTGCCATGCCTCCAATGACTGTGCAAGAAGCTTTAGAACAATTGCAGATTATCGACCACGATTTCTATATGTTTCAGAATGCAGAAACAGGCGAAATTAATGTGCTTTACGAACGCAAGAGTCAAAGCGGCTATGGAGTTATCCAGCCTCGCAATGCTAACGGCCACGGTAATAGTAAGAATGGCAAAACCGCCCACAACGTAGCACATGAAAAATCAGGTGCTGCGAAAGGTTAGATAATTGCTAATAGCAAAGAGAGGACTAAATTCCTCTCTTTGTCTTACTCTTCCTCTGTGTTCTCTGCGCTCTCTGCGGTTAAATCAATCCGATCCAATCATATCTAACCTTTAATACCTTCCAAAGTTTTGAGAGACTCAGCAACGTGCGCCTTAAAATCCAGCATTGAGTCAAAAATATGCTTGACAACACCTTGTTTGTCAATGACGTAAGTGACTCTACCGGGCATAATCCACATGGTAGCTGGAACCCCGTACAATTGCCGCACTTTATTGCCAGTATCGCTCAACAATGTGAAAGGTAACTGATATTTGGTAGCAAATTTTTGGTGAGACTGCTGCGAATCATCGCTAATCCCAATTACTTCTGCACCTGCGTCTTTGAAAACTTCATAACTATCACGAAAAGCGCAAGCTTCCGCAGTACATCCGGGCGTGTCATCTTTGGGGTAAAAGTAGACGATGACATTTTTTTTGCCTTTAAAATCCTTGAGACTGACTGATGAGCCAGTTTGAGATAATAAGCTAAAATCCGGTGCGATGTCTCCTACTTTGACAGTCATATTTATTTAAGTGAGTGTTTTGTTTATTGATTATTATACGGTAGTTACGGGAAGAGGATTTTGAACCGCAGATGAGGGCGGATGAACGGAGATGAACGCAGATGGGTTAATTGGCATCTTTTGATAAAATCAAGTTGAGCACGTTCAACTCGTTGGAGCTCAACAGGTACTTATCTGTGAACATCTTGGATCGACTTTGTTCTAAACTGTAGCTTCTAAACACGATAAATGGGAAGTCTTGGTACTTGTGTCCGATCGGCATTACACTATCTACAGGATACATTTCTCGCATATAAGCCGACAAAATATCCCGAAACTGCCTGTCTTCCGGTTCCTCCAGCCCGCTGTCAGCAAAATACTCCTGCATTTCCTCCCCGCTAACGAAAGCAAACAGCGGTATGGCATAATAGCGATCGAACTGTTGGCTGAGTTGTTCAAAATACTGAGTTTTCTCCACATCGCTGTTCAGAAATTGCAAAAGCTCGATCGCACCTCCTCTTATAGCCGATCGTACATTCTCCGGGTACGACTTGCTATCCCTAATTAGACGCATTTTTTGCAGCAACCCATTATCTCTACATTTCTGAATTTGTTCGCGTAGTCGCATCTGGTATTTTTCCAGCAAATTTTGATTAGCTAGAGGCACTACCAACAAACTACCACAAACATGACCAATCTCTAAATTATCATAACTCAGCAAACCATCCAGCGGATTACACTTTTCCAAAAACTTCTTGTTAAAATCATCCCGCATTTCCAGATAGGAATCGCCCTTGTGACGAGAGTTATCAGAATTTGTCAAAACAAACTCCCCACGCCCCAAAAGCTCTTCTAGACTTGTATAAACCTCCTTTAGCAACCTATTTCCTCGGATGCTTTCGCTCTTTAGCGTTTTAATCAGAGAAGCCATCTTGTTACTAAAAGTATCTCCCACTGCGGAAACCGACTTACCACCAATCGGAATCATCACAAACTTTTCCCTACCTAAATAACCATATCCGACAATTCGCGTCATCACCGCCGTCTTCAGAATTAGCAGTAAATTCAACAAACTCAACTTACTTTCTTGTAGGGAAAGTTCCGCATCATCAGCGTAATAAACTGCTGTATCAGACACGTAAAAAACTAACTCCTTATCTTCACCATCAAGAGTTTTCCCCTGTTTATCTTCGCCGCGCCCCCGATAAATTACCTGTATCACTTCCATCAGATTTTTCTCAATCTGGAAGTGAGCAATATCAACTAAAATGTGCTTCGTTTTCGGAAAAGATAAGCCGCGACTTCCAGATGCAGTCATAAAGATTACTTTAGCTGTATCTTTGCACTCTTGTATTTTTGCTTTCTCCTCTTCCGAGATATTCGCATGAATTTCTAGATAATCTTCAAACTGATTAAATTCTCGTTTTTTTTGAATTTTATCAATCAATTCTGCCAATCTTCGCTTATTTTGAATATAGACGATAATTTGTTGGACATCAGCTTTGGCTAATCGCTGATTGATATCCTGAATTATTTCAGACTGTACTCTTTTTACTAAATTATTATCCTCCTTTAAAGACGCATCTTCATTATATTTAACAGCTTCTACAAATACCTTATAAGTTATCTCTAAACTGCGGGCTGGATAAGAATTGGCATTAATTACCGTTGCGGCTAGCCGTTTGAATTCAAAAGGAGTAACTTGTAAAGGTTCAATTACATCCGAATTTTTAGCTAACTTTTTAAAATAGATTTTATCTGGTTCTGGGGATGTATTTTCAAGGTGTTGTTTAATCACATCAGGGTCAACAATCGAAGCATCAGCTACAATAATTTTAGTATTAAAACCATGTTGTGGCTTATGCAACTCATGCTTTTTAACCATCTTGGCAATTCCGGCTAGAAACTCAACGCCACCATCATCTCCTGTAATTTCATCTATCATAATGAAGATGTGTTTGATGCGCCTAGATATTTCTTGCATCTTAGTGGGAATGACTAATTTTTCTCGTTTGTTGTAAGTATCTTGAAATATCTGTTCTAAATAATCAAGGGTACTTTGTCGGTTTTCTTTCATCCTTAAAGATTGGATGGAAACCGTAGCTACAATATTATTAGAAGTTTGACAGTTGATTAGGCTATAAATTCCATTACAAATGCTATTTAGCACTCCCATAGTTTTGAGGCTAGCTGGTTCAATTACGGTTTCATTTTTTCTGGCAATTTGCCGCTGATAGTTTTCTTTTACTTGATTTTCTGGATTGTCTTTGATAAAATTAACCGTTTTTTGTGCAAAGTTTTCATCGCGGCTATTCGAGTTATACTTGACTGTACGCTTTCCCGAATAACTGGCGATAATATCGGAGTTTGTGTTAATACAAAATAGCCGATTGTCGCACAACAAACCAGTATTTTTATCCTTGAATTTCTCGATGATATCTAAGTTTACTTGCTTGCGGGGACTGACGTATAAGAATAGGAAGCCGTCGTCAATATGGCTTTTCAGAAAATTTGCGATCGCAGTTGTTTTACCTATTCCCGGATTCCCAGTCAAAAAGATATAAGTTGCATCAGATTGAAGCGCTTTCACAATCAATTGGGCGTGAGCATTCCTCAAATGCAAACCGCGCTCAATTTGCAATTCATCTGCCAGTTTATCTGATATAATATCAATGGAATTAACAAAATTATCGATCCGTTCAGGATGACATATAGGTTTAGTAACATTTTTGTCTATTGCTAACACAGAATCGACAAACTTTCGCCCTTCTTGGAAACTGCGAGACGCATTGAGTTCGATTACACCTAAAACTTCGGTGCGAGAATCACTAATTTCTTTGTTGGTAACTTCTTTTTTGTAAATTTCGGCGCAAGTTGTTAACAACTGAAGTTTGTCCTGGCGTAGGGAAATTGTGCTAATATTGCGATCGCCATAACCCACCACATTAAACAAAACCTCAGCATCTTGTCCCAGGATACCTGTTTGTTGCAGAAATCCATAGAAGCTGTGAGCATAGCTACCAGCTTGAATTAACTTAGTGCTTTCCTTATCCTTATACTTAAAAGCTGTGAAATAGCCTTTCAAATCCTCCGAGAAATCAACACCCAAAGTGCTAGTATCCATCCGCAGATTAGAAAACACACTTTTGGAGCGTAAATAGCTAATTTCTCTGAGCAAATACTTCCGAATCACCTCTATTTCATTGATATCCTCCGGTTTGGGAGCGAGAGTCGGAGAAAACACAGACAAATCAACGCAGAGAATTCTAAAATCATTCCCATATTGTAACAGCATCAGCGTATCAGCCTGCAAAAACTCGCCTTTTTTCGAGTAACGGCGGATGTACGAGTTAATCTGATCATCTAATAAACTAATTCTGGCAGTTGTCAACTGAGATAATAGCTGTTTAAATACTTTTTTTTCATCCTTATTGTAGGTTCTAATACTATTCTCATTACTAAAATTGCACTGACAATATACAATCTCCAACCGCCCCAAAGTCCAGCCTGTAGATTTGATGTACTCCCGGAAAAAGTTCAACCCACCAAGAAAGCCTTTTTGGACAAAAAACAAACTCCATTTCTCAGCGATTTCAGTATCTAAACTAGCCAGCAACTTAGCTTCTCTGATCATTTCCGCCATCATCTTTGGCAATTTTAGCTGCTGTAAATCCAGACGATAGGAATCTCCGAAATTATGAGCTAGCTTTTCCTTTTGGATATACGCCAGAATCCCGATATTGAATCCAACCTCAAACAGCCGTCCAAAATCTTCACTAATCATGATTGCGTACCTCCATCACCGACATTCAAGACTTCTCTTACCTTATTCAAAAAAGCCAGCGAGTTAAATTCTGCATTCCCACCCGCATGATTAAATATAGATAAAGCACCAACAGAATCATCGCCAATAATCCGCTCATAGGGATCTAGTTTCAAACTAATATTTTGGCGCGCTTCATACCTAGAAAAGTGGAAGATGGTAAGATAATGCAGCAAAGTATCTTTGATTTCACCAGCATAAATCAAATCTTCGTGAAGGTCTTGGTCATCCAGAATCCCATCATATATATGCAATAGTGTTGAGTAGGAAATCACGCCGTTGTAAAAGTTTTTTTCTCCCGGCTGCTTGACTTTAATCCCGTTAAACAAGTTGAAAAATATCACAGCTTGCTGATTGCCTTTTGCAGACAATCTTTCAAGCTCCATTGCATCTTGAATGTAAAAAGATTTGCCTTGATCGCCTAGGAAACTGCGGACAAAGTATTTATCAAAAAACATCGGATAAATTTTGATATCTCGGCGCTCTCCCTTCAAAGTTCGGAGCATTTTTTTTGACATGAAAGACAATTCCTCATCTTCCTCAGTCTTGGTAATGTGCAGCGTACTCATGTAAGGTGCTTGGGAAATATATGCGAAATGCCGATATCCTTGGTTATAAAGCTGACTCATCACATCTTCAAGAATTACAGGTTCAGTATAAAGGCGGCTGACGCTGTAATTCTCGGAAAAGGTTTTCAGCATTTCAACTTGAATTGTGCTGTCGTTTAGCTGATTGATTCCGACAACTTCTCCGATTAAGCTGGCTTGTCTTTGGAAGCGGTTTTGATTACCTCTTTTTGCATCGCTATCCCGACTGGAGACGACAATAATTGCTAACTTATCCAACTCTGGAGATAGCTGCACATTGTCGAAGCAAAACTTTTTAGGAAGGATGGAATACATCGAACTCAAACCGTTACGGACACGGAAACCATCAACTCTTTCTCTAATCCGAAATCCTTGAGAACTGGAGCGGTATTTTTCACTCAAAATGTGAGATAATGTCTTGGAAACTTTAGCCATAAATTCTTCTGACGGCGAAGGGTGTTTATGGACGCCTTCGTGAAGTCTCGCCATCGGAATAAATAAGTTTTCCGCCTTATTTTCTAGTAGTCTTCTCATGCAGACATAAGACAGCAGCAACATGGTAAACTTATAGACAAAAGCCGCCGCAGGTTGTAAGCCTTTCTCCCCACTATCTAGTCGTCTGTCGTCATAGGGAAACAAGACTAATTTAGTCTGAAAATGCTGTTTGCAAATTGCTCTAGAACGATCGGCTTTAGGTACAGAAAGTACAGGCAAAACATCGACACCTTCGATATTATACTCCATGCTGAAAGTTTGGCGTTCATCTGTGGGGAAATAACGCACATCTTCGATGGTAATATTAACTGGTAATTGACAGATTACTGTTTCGCTGACAGTCGGCGGTTCGATGGCAATATAATGGAGTGTTTGCTTATAATTTCGCTCCATAATCTCATTGAAAAATTTACCATTCGTCAAAATATTGTCAATGTTTTCTAACAGACCCATTTTGAGGGTTACGTGTCTTGTTTCTGTTCGACTTGGTAAAATTGTCTGCCGTTCCAGAAAGCCTTTCAGCATTTTCTTGAGATGGCTGATTTTGTGCTTAATATTAAACTGCTTAAACCCTTTGATCAAGTTACGAAACAGCTCTCTTTTCGCCTCGTCGTCAGAACCTTTTAGGATTGGTAATACTCTTTGTTCAAAAATTGCGATCGGGTGATGATTGAGCTCAGCTTCAGCGTCGTAGTTTTGTGCTAGTGGATCGTGGCGAGAAGCAAACACAAAATAGTAGAGCAGTGCTATTCTTAAGACCTTACGGGCGAATGTTTCGGTAATGGAATCTATAGAATCTTCCCCAATTGCTGCTTGGTGTTCTTCACTATCTGGATTTAGTAAATTTAGATAATATTCAAATGCTTCTTTTCCGCCGCGTGCTTGAACCGAGTTGTTAAATTTGATTTTGAGACCAAAAATAAATTTACGTTCGCTTTGAGGAGTATCGGTGCTTTCTCCCAAGCAACCTGCTACAATTGGGATAATTGGCAGTGCATCTAAAACTTCCGCTCTAGCAAAAATTTCTCTGTAATTAAATCGGAATCCTGCATAATTTACTTCGTATTCGCCATCGGCTTTACTGCTATCGTTGATATATTTTTCTAGCAATCTGAGCCGGCGAATCAAGTCTTCTAAATAGATGATGCCTACAGTATCTGTGCTGCTAGCGCGGATGTGTTCTAGCAGATACTCCAGATAAGTAATTTTTGCTTCTTTGTTAATTTTTCCGAGGGTTTCTTTGTCTACCAGTCGGATCAATTTGTAAAAATCTGAGTCTGGATTTTTAACCATCTCATCCAGACGATGGCTAAGTTCTTGCCTATCGTCGCTAGTATCGGCATTTTCCCTAATGTAGTTTTCCAAACCCTCTTTTAGCTGTTGTTCAAAAACATCAGTATTTCGCACCGCAATCGTCAATTTATGCAGCTTTAAAGTGGCGTGGCTACCAGAATCGAGAGGTTGCAAAGTTAGCTTTTCTTTTTCTAAAGAAGGGTGGCGTTTGCCAAAATCGTATTTAAAGCCTAACTCTTGACCATTTCCCCGAAAAGATGGGGAACTTAAAGGAGTAATTAAGCTAGTGATAAACTTTTCTATAGAAGCATTTTGTGGCAATTTAGATTCTAAGTGTTGTCGCAAACACTCTTTGATCTGCTTGATTCTGTCGCCAAAATGCTCCTCAACTTCCTGCGGAAAGTTCACAGTAGCACAATCTGCTTGACGTTCAAAGGAACCCAAGGGTTTCCGCACTTCTATTTTGGCAACGTCAGCAGCAATGGTATCAATATCGATAATTAGACGACGGGAATCGTCCGACACGCTAAAGGGATTGTTTCCCTGCAAAACTTCTAAAATTTTGTCCAGCAAATCACCATAGTCTACTGGAACTAAGTCACTGTCGTCCAATCTTAAGATGTTCACCCTATGCACCCCTTCAAAAAGCTTGAATCCACTCTTTTATTTCGTATTCAGTCCAAATCCCATTTACCCAATAAGGATCGGCTTCAACTAATTGTCGCACAGCCGCCTCATCTTCTGCTTCGTAAATTGCAAAAACTTTGCTTAAATCTTTGGTTGGCCCGATCGCAATTAACACTCCCGATTCTTTCTGTTTGGCAAGTCCGGCTAAATGAGCGTCTCGAAATGGAGCACGTTTTTCGAGGACATCTTCGCAGTAACTTCCCCACATTACATATTTGGTCACGGTTTTGAGCCTTGGATGAATTTATTTGAAATTTATTGTACAATAAGTGTAGCAGGATTTGATAATTTTTTTTAGGATAAGATTGATTGACTACAGAGGGTGCTGAGGGCGCTGAGGAAGAGAGGGGAGAAAGAGAGACGTTTGTTAAATAGGAGGAGATAACTATGACTTTACTAGACCTTCGGCTGCTAACGGTTCAAGAATATGACCGGATGACGGAAATTGGTATTTTTGATGAGGATGAACGGGTAGAATTACTAGCAGGACAGATAGTAAAGATGGCCGCAAAGGGAACAGCACACGGTGCGGCGGTAAAACGAACAGAGAAGCTACTGGAAAACCGTTTGGGAGAGAGGGTTTTGGTGCGACTGCAAGACCCTGTTCGGCTCGATAATTACTCGGAACCTGAACCGGATATTTCTGTAGTTATACCAGATCCACTTTACTATGAAGACCACCATCCAACGCCATCGGAAATTTATCTGATTGTGGAAGTTGCGGATACTACGCTGAGAACGGATTGCGGGATTAAAGCGAAAATTTATGCTGAGTCGGGGATTGCTGATTATTGGGTTTTGGATGTGAATAATCGGCAACTTCATGTTTTTCGAGAACCGAGTCAGGATGGTTATCAAAGTCGCGTGATTCTGGCGGATGATGCGAGTATTTCTCTTTTGCAGTTTCCTGATTTTTATTTTTGTGTACGGGAGATGTTGCGTCCTTTAGTTACAAATTGAATTTCCCGGCGGTTGGAAACCGCGTCTACACAAACAAAACCCACCTCCGTGGGTTGAAGGAAGTTAGCCGTAGGGTGTGTCGCCATCAAAAATCCCTCACTAAATATCGAAAATCTCATGGCGACGCACCCTACAATTAGCTTCTCAAACTAACGCCGAATTTCTCGACTAAAACATCGCGGACTTTTTGTTGGGCTGGTTCGACATCGCTTTCGCTGAGTGTTCGATCGCCCGATCGATAAACCAACCGAAATGCTAAACTACGTTGTCCCGCCGGTACGTTTTCGCCGCGATACTCGTCGAAGAGTTCCACGGAATCCAGCAAACTACCCGCCGCCTGCTTCATCGCGCCCTGCATCTCAACTACCGGAACTTCCACCGGCGCGAAAAATGCGATGTCTCTGTCAGAAGCCGGGAAACTCGAATAACCTGCGAATTTGCGAGTCGAGTTGTGCGTTAGCGAAGCCCTCGTAGAGGATCGACCTAACTCACCCAACAACACGCCTAAATCTAATTGAAACACATAAACCTGTTCCGGCAAACCCTTTTCCTGCTGTAATTGCGGGTGTAGCTGTCCGAAAACTCCCAACCGTTTCCCGTTTAACGATAGCGCGGCTGTGCGGCCAGGATGCAGGCGTGGATTAGAGGAATCGCTTGCATATTCCACAGCCAAACTCAACTGCTGAAACACACTTTCTAGGACACCTTTCGCTTCAAACCAAGTCAAAGGTCGATCGCGCCCACCTTGCTGCCATTTCCACACAGTCGGGTCGCCGCCAATAATCCCCGCTACGGCGTCTGCTTCTTTCTTCGCATCCCCTTCTTTCCAAAAAATGCGTCCGACCTCAAAACCGTTGAGCGCGCCGTTTCCTTGCTCCAAATTGTACTGGAAAGCATCGATCGAACCCGACAGCATTTCCGTCCGCAAAGCCGAATACTCAACAAACAGCGGATTCGCTAGCACAACTTGATTGTCTCCCTCGGTTTTCACTAAGGAATAGTGCATCAATTCTGTCAAACCGGCCGCCCGAAAAGCCGATCGCACGTTCCGTATTTGCGCGTATTCTGGAGATAGATAACCGGGTTCTGTTTCGCTGGGTAAAGTATCGCAGAAATTGTCGTAACCGTGGAGTCTCGCGACTTCTTCGATTAAATCAATTTCCCTTTCTAAATCCCGGTAGCGGTAAGGCGGAACAGTTATCGCAAATACTCGTGCTTTTTCCGTCGCAGCCACTTCGCAGCCCAGGGCTGTGAGGATATTTTTTACTTCCTCCGGTTCCAGATAGGGAGAACCGCCGGTTGCTCCTCTTTTTAACTGTCCTAACACCAAGTTTATGCGATCTAGACGCAATTCGATCGATCGCAAAAAACTCAAATCTTCCCCCGAACTCGCCGTTTTTTGCACCGTCGCAGTCCCGCCAGCCAACTCCAAAATTAGGGCAATAGCGCGATCGCACGCCGTCGTCAATGCCGCCTGATTCACCCCCCGTTCGTAGCGGATCGATGCCTCGCTCCGCAGGCCTTGAGCGCGCGCAGAACGGCGAATCGTTGCTTGGTCGAAAATCGCAGCTTCCAAGACTAAATTTACGGTTCCTTCGTGAACTTCCGTGTCTTCGCCGCCCATTACCCCAGCTAAGGCTACGGGTTTGTCGCTAGCAGTAATTAACAGATTTTGCGATTGCAGATTGCGGTTTTGTCCGTCCAAGGTTTTGAAGGATTCCCCTGGTTTGGCAAAGCGCACGCCGATACTGATGTCAGAAGTGCCGGTGAAAGATTGCAGGCGATCGCGATCGAAAGCGTGCAGCGGTTGTCCCCACTCCAGTAAAATGTAATTAGTGACATCAACCACATTACTAATCGGCCGCACACCCGCCGCCTGCAACCGCTGCTGCAACCAAGCTGGAGACGGCGCAATTTTTACTCCTGAAATTTCCGTGCCGATGTAAATTGGGCAGCCTTGCAGTTCCGATATTTCTACTGCCAAATTCGGACTTTCTTTGCCATCAATCGCCACACCATCAGCTTCAGGAATTCTCAAAGTTGCGCCAGTCAGTGCGGCCACTTCCCGCGCTACGCCCACCATGCTCAAAGCGTCAGCACGGTTAGCAGTTGCTGTCAAGTCTAGAATCACGTCATCTAAACCTAAAAGCGGGCGAATATCCCTGCCCAATTCGGGATTTTCTAGCTCAAATATATGAATTCCTGCTGATTCTTTAGACAAGCCCAATTCGGCGAGAGAGCAAATCATTCCTTCCGAAGGAACACCCCGCAATTTAGCTGGTTTAATTTTCAGATCGATCGTCGATAAAAAAGTACCGACAACGGCGACTGGTACATAAATATCCGCCCTCGCATTGGGTGCGCCGCAAACAATATTTAAGGCTTCTGGTTTGCCGACATCGACTTGACAAACTCTCAATTTGTCAGCGTTGGGATGCTGTTCGCAGGCGACTATTTTGCCCAATACTACCCCGTCGGCCCATGCACGCCGGTCTTCGATTTCTTCGACTTCAAATCCTGCCAGTGTCAGGGTTTCGGCTAATTCTTCTGGGGAACTCGTCACATCCACCAATTCTCGCAGCCAGTTTAGAGAAATACGCATAATGAGAGTCAGTAGTTAGTTGTTCGCGATCGGTAGTTATTCGTCATTAGTCTACGCCGGCGGGCTTCGACTGTGCAGTCCGAGAATTTATTCGGGAAAACTTTTCATACCATACTAATTAAAATTTGTCAAGACGATTGCGGTAGATATCAGCAAAAACGAGCGATCGCCCTTTCGGTCGATGGCTGCTGTGGGATGAGTAACATTCTCAATCAGAGAATGAGGTATGCTAGAGACATCTAACAGCGCAAAAAGCACCTAAGTTTAGAAAGACTTTACACAAAAAAGGACAACTTTAGCAAGTCTTTAAACTATCTTCAAGGATAATCTACCGCAAAAACTCACAGCAACGAGATAATTAAAATAGGGAAAAGATATCGGCCTAAAAGACTTAGGTGCAATTCCAATTCGCACGCCGCAGCACGGCCCGCCGGCAACTGATAGAGCTGTATTTCTAGCAGATGCGGTTTAAGGGAATTTGTGCCCTCGAGCGATCGCCAGAGCAAAATCAGAAAAATATAGGCAAACTCAATCAACATGAGCTACTGCGTAAATCCGGGCTGTCCACATCCTCAAAACCCTCCTGACTCTATTCTCCAGTGTCAGACCTGTGGTGCGCGGTTATTGCTGCGCGCTCGCTACCAAGTCATTGAACCGTTAGGACAAGGAGGTTTTGGAGCTACATTTCTGGCAAAAGACATCTCTTTGCCAGGTCAACCGAGTTGCGTAGTCAAGCAACTCCGACCCAGTAGTTCGTCGCCGCGAGTTTTAGAAATGGCGCGGGAATTATTCAAGCGAGAAGCGAAAACCCTCGGCCAACTCGGCGACCACCCGCAAGTGCCGAGGCTGTTAGATTATTTTGAAACCGAACAGCAATTTTACTTAGTTCAAGAGTATGTTAAAGGCTCGACTTTGAAACAAGAAGTCAAACAATCAGGGCGTTTCAATGAATCAGATGTTAAAAATTTTCTATTAGAAATTCTCTCGGTAGTGCAATACGTCCACAGCCAAGGAGTAATTCACAGAGACATTAAACCCGCAAATATTATTCGCCGCGCTCAAGACAATCACTTGGTTCTGATTGATTTCGGAGCGGTTAAAGACCAAGTTAGCCAAACAATATTATTAGACCCCGCCGACCAAAGCGCCAACACGAAATTTTCAGTTGGTACGTTTAGTTTTGCTCCCCCCGAACAAATGGCGCTGCGGCCGATATTTGCCAGCGACATCTACGCCTTGGGCATGACTTGTTTGTATTTGCTGACAGCAAAGTCTCCCAAAGATTTAGATTTTGATGCGGTAACTGGCGAAATTGTTTGGCAGCCCCACGTTCAGGTGAGCCCAAATTTTGCGCGGATTCTTGAGAAAATGCTCAAGCCCATGGTCGGCCATCGCTTTCAATCGACAGGAGATGTCGTCAAAGCTCTGAATGGCGAATTTGAAGACGCAGATCTTTGCAACGGCTTGACAACTCAATTCAACGCAGGTGGCCGCACGGTTGAAGAACCAACGATATTTAATAGTGATGCTACTTCGTTGCCTTCGCCCCAGATGAAAAACGATCGAGATTTGCGATCGAAGCAAAGCATCCGCACTAGAACTTCCTTCAGTCAATCGGGAAATACAGGGATGCAGCCGAGAGTTTCCCGGACTTTGGCTGAGTCTGGCAGAACTTTCGGAACTGCGGCCTTGTCCAATGGCAATTTAGCAGGACAAAAGGTAACGAAAGCGGTTGTAAAGTGGGAAAGTAACAGCTTGCGAGCGGCATATTTTAAAGGTAAACGCGATTTTGCTGACTGCGAACTGTCGGGTTTGCAATTGCCAAAAGCGCAGTTGGCGGGGGGAAATTTTTATCAGGCTAGGTTGGTGAAGGCAAATTTGCAAGCAGCGGATTTGTCGGGGGCGAATTTGGGCCACGCGAGGTTGGTGAAGGCAAATTTGCGATCGGCAAATTTGACTGAAGCTTATTGCAGCACTGCTAATTTTGAAGGTGCGGATTTTCGAGGTGCTGATTTGACGGGCGCTTATTTGAGCAAGGCGAATTTGCGGGGTGCGAATTTGTGCGGCGCGAATCTAACTGACGCTACAGTTACTGAGGAACAACTCGCAAGTGCAAAGACAAATTGGTTGACTACTAAGCCCGATGGTAAGCGGGGTTTTGGATTTTAATAGAAGGAAGAAGGAAGTTCGGCAACGGATTCTGTAGCGGATGTAACGGATGTAACGGATGAAAGTCCGATCGAAGTTGTAAGAAGGAAAGAAGTAAGGAAGAAGGAAAAAGGAATATTTTCCTAATCTCTCTCAATCTCCTCCAATCTTCCCCAATCTCCCCCTCTCCCCCAACTGTCAACTGTCAACTGTCAACTGTCAACTGTCAACTGTTGAACCCTTCCCCCAGTCAGGTGATTCGTCTGGAGGAAGCTCGATCGCCCAAATTCGCCTAAATTAAAAAATAGCAATGGAGGATTCGATCGCACAAAAAATGAAACTGCTCAACCGCCGGACTCGTCCCCTTCTGCACGCCAGCATCCTGGCCCTGGCCTACTTTGTCACCGGAAAACTCGCAGCGTCCGTACTGGGACTGGTAAAAGCCGAAGCCTCCCCCGTGTGGCCACCCGCAGGTATTGCTCTGGCGGCAGTGCTGCTACAAGGGCGACGGATGTGGCCGGGAATTGCCCTCGGTTCGGTACTGTTAAACTCTACCTTCGCCGCGGGTATACCCTCCGCCGTGATTGTGACATCCGCTTTTAGCGTCACCCTGCAAGCACTGGCTGGGGAGGCTGTGCTCGCGCGGATCGGATTTTGTACTAAGCTCGATCGACTGCGAGATGTTCTGGGTTTGGTGGCGGGCGCTGTCATCGGGTCTACTTTGCTCGGTTCTGCACTCGGCAACTTGGGTACGTGCTTTTTTGGTTGGGCTCAGTGGAGCAATTTCTCTCGCAACTGGTGGACTACGTGGCTCGGAGACGGCATGGGAATTTTAATTGTCACGCCAGTGTTGCTGACTTTACACCACGCTATTAAAAGTTTTAAATCTCCCATAAATCCTCCGATTATTACTGACTTTTTATCATTGTTTAACTGGCTAAAGTGCCAATTGCCAGTTGCTAATTATGAATCATCAATTGCTAATTATCAATCGCTAACTGCTCATTATTTAACTATATCAAATAAAGCCAGAAATCGCTATAATATTATATTTTTAATTTCTGATTATTTAGAAGCACTCATTTTATTTGTTCTGCTGTTGAGCGTGAGTTGGCTAGTTTTTTGTTGTAAAACAAAGGGGGCGAGTGCTCTTTATCCGCTGGAATATTTGCCTTTTCCTTTCATAGTTTGGGCTGCCCTGCGGTTTCAACAGCAGGGAGCAATTTTTGCTTATTCGATCGTCTCTTGCATCGCGATTTTGGGAGCTGTGCAGGGAGGCGGCCCGTTTCTGGTCAAAAGCGAAAATTTGCAACAGGCGGTTTTATTTTTACAAGCTTTTACTGCTACGATCGCCATTGTCGCCCTGATGTTGGCTGCTGCTGTCGCTGAACGCCAGCAAGCTCTGGTTGAGGTACACCGAACCGCGGCCATGTTGCGCGACGCTCACGCTAGTTTAGCTAACGCTCAGCGCATCGCTCAATTGGGCAATTGGGATTTAAATTGCGCCGCCGTCGCCACAACTACAAACTGTGCAGAAGCCGCAGCACATCATATATCCAATATCGAATTGCGGTGGTCGGATGAACTTTATCGCCTCTTGGGTTTGGCTCCGGGAACTGTGAAACCAACACCAGAAGTTTTTTTGCAGGCGGTACATCCAGATGATAGAGAATTGGTGGCGCGATCGCAATGTCAAGCGATATTTGAGCGCAAATCCTATTGCATTAACTATCGAATTGTACTCGCCGACGGCTCTGAGCGCACTGTCTGCGAACAGTCGGCAATTAATTCTAACGTCATCGCCGCCACAGTCCAAGACGTTACCGATCGCCACCGCACAGAAGCGGCTTTGCGAACATCCTCGGAGCGCGATCGGTTGCTCTCAGAAATGGCCCTGAGAATTCGCCACTCCCTCGATCTCGAAGCAATTCTCAACACTACTGTTGCCGAAGTCCGGCAATTTTTCAAGGCAGACCGGGTGTTCATCGGTATTATGGACGGAGGCGGGGCAAATTTGGCTAGCCCGGCGCGCGGCAAAGTTGTTGCTGAGTCTGTCGCTGTGGAATGTCCTTCTCTTATAGGATGGGTGCTCGCTGACGAAAGTTTTATCGAAAAGCAGAAAGCTTTTTATGCTAACAACCTCGTCCGAGTAGTCTCCGATACTGCTACGGTGCAAGTCAGCAACATCATTGCCAAATTGTACAGCGACTATCAAATTCGGGCGACCTTAACTGTGCCGATCTTCCTCGGGGAAGAATTGTTCGGGATCTTGGCCGTCAACCAGTGTTCTGGGCCCCGCCAGTGGCAAGAATTTGAAATTGATTTGTTAGAAAAACTGGCTACCCAAGTCGCGATCGCCCTCTCTTCAGCCCAACTTTTGCAGCAAGTAAAAGATCTCAATGCCAACTTGGAATCTCAAGTGGAGGAACGCACCCGCCAATTGCAGCAAAAAATGCACGAACTGCAAGAAAGCAACCGCCTCAAAGATTTATTTTTGCACGCAGTTTCTCACAATCTCCGCACTCCAGTTATGGGAATGTTAATCCTGCTGAAAAATTTGCTCAACAAATCGGCCTCTGACTCTCTAGAGCATATTGCGGTTTCTCGATCGATCTTGAAGCGGATCGTTGAAGCTAGCGAACACCAGTTGAGAATGGTTAATGCCTTACTCGACGCTCACGCTAGCGAAGTTCAAGGTATTGTCCTAAATACAGTACCGCTGCATTTGCAGTCTTTAACTTCCGCAATTGTTGCTGAGTTAGAACCAATGCTGGCAAAAAATCAAGCAACTTTGACTTTGGAAATACCCGCAGATTTGCCACAAGTCAATGCCGACAGCAAACACTTGCAGCGAGTTCTGGAAAATCTCCTAACCAATGCTATCAAGCACAATCATCCGGGAGTCAATATAACTTTTAAAGCCGAGGTAATTGAAGTAGAAAAAGCACTAATTTTTGCAGAAAATGCACAGGTTTTCACGTCCCGAAATAATTTCGTCGCCCGCTGTATCCCTAACCTGTCATCTGCTGCGGGCGATCGCACGGGGATGTTCGACACCCCAAAAAATCAAGAAACCCGGGCCAAATTTCACCTCGACGGCAGTTGCCAACTGCCCCGCTATCAGGGTCAAATTGGGAATACAGGTGGCAAATTCCCCGATGTCACCGTAAAAATGGTTCGCTGCACTGTAACAGACAATGGAGTCGGAATCAGCGCTAGACAGCGGGAATCTCTGTTTGAACTTTACGTTCAAGACCCCAATAGCCGACAATTAACAGGGCTGGGTTTGGGGCTTTACCTCTCCAAGCAAATTATCAAAGCTCACGGCGGCTTCATCGGCGTCGAAACCACTCCCGGAGGTGGCTCGACTTTCTGGTTTTCGCTACCGACTGTCAGTCGATTTTAGATTTTAGATTTTAGATTTTTAATTTACTTCACAGATGAATGTGGGAGGTTTAACTCTTAGTCTAAAATTTTAATTTCTCCACGACAACAGTCGGGCGCTTGTATCCGTTTGATATGATGTCCGAGCGATTACCATAACAAAAACGGTTCGTAGTGTGGACTTTAGTCCGCAAAAAGAGCGGACTAAAGTCCACACTACGAACCTATTTTATCGCGGTCAATCGACTGGACATCATATGAGGGCTGATTCAACTCAGACAATCGCTATTAACCCAATTATTAAATCTTCAATTATTCAATTATTCAGTCTTCAATTCTTCAATCCAAAATCCAAAATCCAAAATCCAAAATCGTATGTTTTATCCTGGCCATGAAAAATCAGTTCAGGCGTTAACGGTTTACGAGGTGTGGCGCGATCGCTTCCTGCGAGATCGGCTGAGCCCTGCTGTCCGAATTGCCATCTTTTTTGCCTTCACAATAATTGTCTATCTTCTGGGCGAAGCAATCTTCGCTCCCCGGGAATTTAAAATTGTTTATTTGTACACTAGCGCTGCTATACAATTTGGCTTGCTGACTTGTTTGGTGTTGCAAAAAACCTCGATCGGAAAACGCTATCCCGGTTTACTATTTTTGGGTTTTTCGTGGTCGTTAACAGTCGTTGTACAGCTTGGATTAGCCGCAGCAAAAATCGGAGACTTACCACTTTTAACTTGGAGTTTAGCGTTTCTCACTCAAGCGACACTGATGCCCGTCCGCTGGCGCCTTCACCTGATTTCTCAGCTCGGCGTTTTGTTCTGCCACGTTGGCATAAATTTAATTTTAAATCTAAGTTTTGCTAAGTATACTACTTTTCGGCTGAGCGGGTTTTACTTATATTTGTTTTGGTTTTGTTTGATCTGCGATTTGTCGGTTTATTGGTACGAATGCCTGCAACGGAAAGAGTTTAGTACCAGGCGCGAGTTGGAATCTGCTTACCAGCAGTTGGAAGTGGCTGAAGCGAAGTACCGCAGCATTTTTGAGAATGCCGGCGAGGGAATTTTTCAAAGCACTCCCGAGGGGCGCTACATTACGGCTAATCCAGCTTTGGCGCGGATTTACGGCTGCGATTCCCCCGAAGAAGTGACGGCAAAGTTTACTGATATTGAGCGACAGTTGTATGTCGATCCTGTACGCAGAAATCAGTTTTTGCGATCGATCGAGCAAAGCAACACAGTATCGGATTTTGAGTCGCAAATTTATCGCTCAGACGGCAGTATTGTCTGGATATCGGAGAAAGCGCGGGTGGTACGGGATAGCAGCGGCTCCGTGCTTTATTATGAGGGTTTAATTGAGGATATCACGCAGCGCAAACAGGCCCAAGAATCGCAGCGGCTGTTTATTCACGCTCTTTCACACGACTTGCGAAATCCGGTAGCGGGAATGTTAATGGTGCTGAAAAATTGGAAGACAAAAACGGGGGATTCGATCGCAATTCCCCGTTCTGTTTTGGAGCGGATGATTCAAGGTAGCGAGCAGCAATTGCGGTTAATAAATTCGCTGTTGGAAGTTCATGCTGGGGAATTGCGCGGTTTGGTTCTGCACTGCACAGGAGTAGATTTGAGAGCGCTAGTGAAAGCTTCGGCGGCTGATTTGGAGCCTTTAATCAATGATGCTCAAGCTACTTTTACAAATTTAGTGCCAGATGATTTGCCCGCAGTGAATGCTGACTATACTCAGTTGTGGCGCGTTTTCTCTAATTTAATTTCTAATGCTTTGAAACACAATCTTCCCGGACTAAATTTGAAAATTTTTGCTAAAGTAATCCCTAGGGGAAAAAATATCATAAATCAAAGTGAATCGAAACCAGATATCGATAAATTACCAATGCCCCATTCCCAATTCCCAATTCCCCATTCCCCAAGTATGATTTACTGTACCGTTGAAGATGACGGAGTGGGAATATTGCCGGAACAGTGCGAACATCTTTTTGACCTTTACGTTAGGGGCAATCAATCCAGACACTCCGTCGGTTTGGGTTTGGGCTTATACCTGTGCAGGCAAATTATTGGCGCTCACGGCGGGCAAATTGGGGTAATTAGCAGTCACGGTAAAGGGGCAATTTTTTGGTTTACTTTGCCCCTAGCTGAAAATAGCCGATGATTTTTTTGTATTTTTAACTACATTTGAGCGGGGATAATTTTTTTGTATTTTTAAATACATTTCATTGTTGGGTTTGATTGTATTATATCCGTTTAGCTCGGGTGCAGAAAAATCTGTCGATCGCACTATTGATGTTAATTTCAAGCAGTGGTAAGATCGCCGGAACATTTTCCAATTTTTTTTGTTCGATCTTCATATTTTATTTATAAAAATTATTTAATCTAGAAAATCCCTAAAACTAGAGAACAGAACTGCAATTTATGTTTGCCGAGAACTGCTCAGAAAATACAGATCAAAACGATCCAGCGAGGTACGACTCAGCCAAATATAACGAGCGGTCGTTCTCAACTTTAATTCGGGCAATCCGTCTTTCCCAAGGTTACTTTTCTTTCGTTTTAGTCCACTGCAACTCCCTGGCTTTGCGGCAGCAAATAGTCGATCGCCTCCAAGCAACTTGCACCCAGAAACCGCAGCAACTGTTTGTGCCAAAATCGGCGACATCTCTCTACACGACAATCGCCACAGAAGTAGACGGCGCAAAGCCTCCAGCTTTAATGATCCTCGGTTTGGAGTCAGTGGAGTCGATCGATCGATTGCTAAGTTCTACCAATCTAGTATGCAGCGAGTTCAGCAAAAAGTTTTCCTTTCCCATCGTCTTTTGGGTAACAGATGAACTTCTCAGAAAAATCATTCGCACCGCCCCAGATTTATACAATCGGATGACAACAATTAGATTCATTAGTTAGTAGTCATGGGGCATTGGGCATTCGGCATTGGGCATTGGGCATTGGGCATTGGGCATGGGGCATTGGGCATGGGGCATGGGGCATGGGGCATTGGGCATTGGGCAACTGCGATCAAGAATTAGTACGTTCTTAATTGCTGAAACCCTTAATTTTCTTCCTTCTTCCTTCTTCCTTCTTCCTTCTTCCTTCTTCCTTCTTATTTAAATTCCGCTTCCCAAATCCCGACTAATTCCCGCGCCGCCTCAGTACCCTCAGCCGGAAAATCGGGCAAAAAGTCTTTATCCGCCGCCACCTCATAGGGCCCTTCCTTGAACTCCAAAATCACAGTATCCACAACCAAAGCTACCAACGTGTGAATAGTGCCCTCTGGAAGTTCCACAGCGCGAGTGGGCCCGATAGCGCTAACTCGGAACGATCGCAAAATTTGACCATGTTCGTTCAAAATCAGAATACCCACTTCTCCTTGAATCACGACAAAAAACTCAAAACCGTTAACTTCCGGCGGGCGCAGGTGTCGGTGAGGGCGCACGTAAGTACCCATTTGCAGCACGTTGACAAACCGCTGCACCTTTTCTGACAAATCGTGGAAATTGTAGTTTTGTCGCCCGCGGGGATTGCTGCGAGAGGAAGCTGCAACTTCGTCTAGCAATTCTTGCGTCAAACACTTAATCGGAGAAGGCTGCACAACAGATATCCTGTATTTAATAGTTTTTGAACAAATCGGCTAGGCTGAGATCATCTTTACCAGCATTTCTTGACATATGAAAATCGCAAATCAGGTGCGTATCACTAAGGCAATGCGTTTGTCAAGTATTTTTAGAACAAGTATTAGCCCGATCGCCCTTTTGATTATTTTACTCTGTACCAGTAAGGTTTCTGCATCCCAAGCGAAGGCTGGGGGACTGTTAATTCAGCAGGAATTGCCCCAGCAGCAACTCAAAGACGAAATTCGCGATCGAGTTCAAGAAGAAGTGGACATTGCTTTTGGGCGCACGGGCCTGCTGCTAAATGGGTTGGTAATTGCCTTAACTTTGTTTCCGACAGCAGCCGGAGTCATTGTTTGGTTTTTGTTGGGCAAATTGTCCAAGCAGACAACAATTGCTCGCCAAGAAATCGAAAGTCTCCACTACGATACCATCTCTCAATTAAAACTATTAATTTCCGATGCTGAAAGTATCTTAGGTGAAATTCAATACCAAAATCACCCAGCAGATGTAGAAACAGATTTGTTATTACCGGATGCCCAAATTCAAGAATTTGCTCCGGTTAACTACGGCAATTATCAACAGTTATTGACGGCGGCCGACTATGCCAAACAGGGAGATGCTTGTTTCTTTGAAAATCGCTATGAAGATGCGATCGCAGCTTACAATCAAGCACTGCAAATTCAGCCGGATTTAGCCGATACTTGGAACAATCGGGGAGTTGTGCTGACTCGAATGCAGCGGTATCCCGAGGCGATCGCATCCTACGAACAAGCTACCACAATTCGCCCGACCTATCCCGACGCTTGGAACAACCGAGGCGTGGTATTGTTGGAGTTGCAGAAGTACCCGGAGGCGATCGGCTGTTACGAACAAGCCATCCAAGCCAAACCCGATTACGCCGACGCTTGGAACAACCGAGGCGTTGCCTTTTCCAAAATGCAGGAATACGAACAAGCAGTAATTTCGTACAATCAAGCCCTACAAGTCAAAAAAGATTATACTGACGCTTGGAACAATCGAGGCGTGGCACTGTCCAAATTGCAAAAGTACGAAGCGGCGATCGAGTCCTACGACAATGCTGCTAAAATTCGACCTGATTTTTACAGAATATGGTACAATAAAGCCCGATGTTATGCGCTCCAAGGTAAAATTGATTTAGCAATTGAAAATTTAAAGCGCGCCCTGAATCTCAATCCGAATTTGTGCAAAGAGTTGG
The DNA here is from genome assembly GCF_020738665.1 of Microcoleus sp. PH2017_08_TRC_O_A. NCBI lineage: Bacteria > Bacillati > Cyanobacteriota > Cyanophyceae > Oscillatoriales > Microcoleaceae > Microcoleus > Microcoleus sp. PH2017_08_TRC_O_A. The sequence continues at coordinate 10,546 of NZ_JAEQCE010000007.1, read as the reverse complement.
CAAAAACTGAAGTTGATTTAGAAAAACTTCGCGAACATGATGCGTTTAAACAGTTGATCGGTTAATTGGGCATTGGGCATTGGGCATTGGGCATTGGGCATTGGGCATTGGGCATTGGGCATTGCCCCGCGCAGGGCATTGGGCATTGGGCATTGGGAAGAAGGCCTTCCCAGGGCCGAAAAGCATTGGCCTTCCCAGGGCCGAAAAGCATTGGCCTTCCCAGGGCATCGGCCTTCCCAGGGGATTGGGCATTAGGAATTTAGAAATTGGTAATTGTTAGCAATTAACTAATAACTAATAACTAATAACTAATAACTAATAACCGATGCCCGATGCCCGATGCCCGATGCCCCATGCCCGATGCCCTATTCCCTATCCCCTACAAATATTTCTGCAATAGCAAACCCATTTTCTCCTTAGTTGCGGGAGGTACTTTGTCCAGTGGAGTCAGAATTGCATATTTCAAAGCGGAATGTGCCTCAGAAACAGGGGGATTTTCGGTTAGCCTCCGCACAGTTTCTTGAATTACTTTTTGGGCATTTTCCGCATTGCGGTGCAAGTTGGCGATTACCATTTCTACTGTTACGCTGTCATGTTCTTCATGCCAGCAGTCGTAATCGGTAACTAATGCTAAAGTTGCGTAGGCAATCTCTGCTTCTCTGGCTAATTTTGCTTCGGGTAAATTTGTCATCCCGATGACTGTCGCATCCCAACTGCGGTAAAGATTTGATTCTGCTTTGGTGGAAAATGCGGGGCCTTCCATGCAGACGTAGGTGCCGCCGCGATGCAGGGAAACGTCGGCGAGGTTCAAGGATTCGATCGCGCTTACCAACACTTTAGCCAATTCGCCGCAAATCGGATCGCCGAAGGTGATGTGACCGACTATTCCTTCTCCGAAAAATGTAGAAGCTCGATTTTTTGTGCGATCGATAAACTGATCTGGCACTACCATATCTAAAGGTTTGGCCTCTGTTTTTAGGGAACCAACCGCCGACGCTGAGATTAAATACTCAACTCCTAGACTCTTCATGGCATAGATATTTGCCCGATAGGGGACTTCCGAGGGCAAATAAGTGTGATTGCGGCCGTGTCTGGCCAAAAATGCAACGGGCGTACCGTCTAAGGTTCCCACAATGGCTGCATCAGATGGCGCGCCAAAAGGTGTATCGATTTTTACCTCTTCAACATCCTTGAGGGCTTCCATTTTATACAAACCGCTGCCGCCGATAATGCCGATTTTTGCCTGTGCCATTTTACCCTCTGCCTCAGTTTTACAACATTGATTCTATCGAGCTATTGTTAAGTTTGCGTTAAAATAATTTAATTTTTATAGCGATTGCGATCGTTTATACACTGTTTTGTCACAAGATATGTATGATCTTAATCACAATGTATCTTTACAAAATCTTTAAAAATAAAGGTACAGGGTTCTGTTATCTATTTTCAGGGTGTTAAAAAAATGACAGTCAGTTCTGCTAGCGTACCTAAGATCGCGATCGAGGCGATCGTCCAACGAATCTTTGCTTTCCGCCAAATTACGCCTCTCGACAGGCGGCTGCTGAAGTCTGCAATGCTTTCGACAAACCGTCTCAACGAAAAGGATCGGTGTCAGATTAACCGAGTGCATCAGGGCATCCAAGATGGATTGATTCTGGTTGTGGAATAGATAGACTTTTAAAAAGGGTGCTTCAGTCTGTATCTGCTGGCAGTTATTTTCGGGAGATCATCTGATTTTGGCGATCGAATTTTGAAATAAAAAATAAGATAATCTCGGATAGTTTCATTTGTCCGCAGCTAGAAAGGGCGATCGTTTTGTTAAAGTTTTACTGGCTGCGGATGTCCAGGATTCGGCATTAACTATTGCGAGTTAAAATTTAGCAGCCAAAAGTGTTTGTAGGGTGTGTCGCTATGAATAATCCCTAAAAAAGATTCAAAATCTCGTAGCGACGCACCGACAAGATTTGAGGAAACAACCTCTGTTTTGCTCGGCACCACAAAATTTGGTGCTTAGCAAATTTTTTTCATGCTTGTAAGCTGTACCGCATTTAATACGATTTTTGGAAAAAGATTGCTACACAATAAATGTTTGGTTTGTTTCTCAAAAATTTATTGTCAATAGAAAAAGGTACGTTGTTGCGCTTCAGCGCTCTTTATCTATATATCTAAAGAGGGCTGAAGCCCAACAACGTACCTTAAAGATTTAGGATTGGTATTATTAATTAAAATTTAGCAGCCAAAAGCCTGTATAAGTCATGCCGCTATCATCGGGCTGGACTAAGAGAAAATGCAATCCTTTACTCGATTGTTTGCGCTGTTGGTAAGTTTCGGCGGCGGCTTTTACTTCGCTATCTTCAAAGGTGGCGACAACCCATCGATCGGCTAATCCAGCTTCCAATATCAATCCGTCGGGAGCTCCGGCGATATAGTTCAAGGCGAAGGGTTTGGCTTCCTGAAGCCATCTAGCTAGGCGCATTGACTGTCGCCCGCCGTCAATTACTACTCCGGGTACGGGTACTGTTGAGGCTAAACCCAAGTTCAGGGGTAATAGCAATTCGGGCATTTCTAAGATGGGGATGGGACGCCCTTGGATGGCTTCTAGGATGTCGCCCGCCGATAGGGATGCAAAACGCCAGGTATCGCCCCAGAGATTTTCGGGTAGGGGGATGGGTGGAGGAGTTTCTAGGTCGATCGCCCGATAAGCTTCATTAGTATAATTAGGCAGACTGGAATATTCTCGATCGCGTTGTTGCAGCAGGGTTTTGAGGGCGGCGGTGCGCCGAGTTGCTTCTACTTTGACGCCCAAAACTTTGCCCGCTGCTTCGATTAAACTGAGAGATTGAGGTCTAAATACTTGGATGATGTCGGGCAATTTCTGGGTTTGAACTTGCTGGAATTGGGCGGCTAGCCAATGGGAGTTGGCTTCCGACTGCCGGCAAAGGGCGCTAAATTGAAATGTTTGTGCGGAGTCGCAGATGAGGAGTTCCCACAATGGTTTGCCGGTTTCGTCTCGGAGAGGGCGGCGGTAGAAATCGGCTTGCCAAATACGCATGGGAATTAAAAAATCAAGTCAAGTTGACTCGATTATTTTAATCTGGTTTGGATTCGCGATCGGGATTTTGCGGTTTTCTCGCGGGGGCTTACGTTTTACCGCCGTTTCAAGCCCTAGACAGGGAAATATGGGTTTTCCGGCGTAGATATTAGGATGAGGCTCCCACCAATCTTGATGCGTTTCAATCCCTGATAGGGATTTATGGGTTTTCCGGCGGCCCGCTCCAGAAGCCTTGCTGTATTTGGTTTTCAAGGTGCAGTTCCGTGAATCTAAAACTAAAGTACCATTCTAGCCTTCGGCTTGTCAATCCCCAATTTTTCATACTCACTCCAAAACGTTATCCTGTAAAGCTTCCAGACTTTCCGTGAATCGTTTTTTCAGAAGAGGGGCATCAAATCCTTGCGGAACATGAGTTTGAGCCAAAAAATTTCATACCCCTATTTTAACAGCTACCGGTTCACGGAAACTAAGCAAAAAATATTGTTCGATCGCGCGATCGAACCAAACCACGCCCTCAATCCTACGCAAAACCCATCAAAAACAGATGCTGCGTTGGCGAAGCCTGCCCGTTGGCGAAGCCGCCCTGAAAGGGCTAGGGCTTATGCTTCGTTCCTCGCAATGACATAATACGCGATCGATACATAAGTTTTGAGCCGATCGCACAAAAGCTATCATAAATAAACTATCAACCTCTATCATCGTCGCCGCATCATGAACCCTGCCCTCACTCAATTTGGCACTCAAATGTCCCAACTCACAGGAGTTCGGGCAATTATGAAAGATATTATAGAAACACTCAGAGCCGGCCACGGGCAGGAATTTATCAATTTGAGCGCCGGAAATCCGGTGATTTTGCCGGAAGTCGAGCAATTGTGGCGCGATTGCACTGCGGAACTTTTATCGAGTCCCGAATACGGCGAAGTCGTTTGTCGCTACGGTTCCAGCCAAGGTTATCAGCCGTTTATCGATGCAGTATTGGCCGATTTTAACCAGCGTTACAACCTCAATTTGACCGATCGCAACATCCTAATTACTCCCGGAAGTCAATCAATCTACTTCTACGCAGCCAACGCTTTCGGAGGCTACACCACACCAGTCGCCGACACTTCCGATCCGAAATCTCAAATCCGCAACCTAAAGTCGATCGTCCTTCCGTTAAGCCCAGACTACACCGGTTACGGCGGCGTCAGCCTAATTCCCGAAGCAGTCATCGCCTGCAAACCCACGCTAGATATTGATGCAGCCGCCCACCGATTCAAATATCGCCCGGATTTCAGCCAACTTTCCATTGATGAAACCAGCGGTTGCGTCATCTTTTCCCGTCCCTGCAACCCCACCGGCAACGTCCTCACCGACGACGAAGTGCAGAAAATAGCCAATTTAGCAGCCGCTTTCGACGTGCCGGTGTTAGTCGATTCCGCCTACGGGCCTCCCTTCCCCGCCTTGAACTTTACCGAAATGAAGCCGATTTTCGGCGGCAATATCGTCCACTGCATGAGTTTGTCGAAGGCCGGATTACCGGGTGAAAGAATCGGAATTGCGATCGGCGATGAAGGAATTATTCAAATATTAGAATCTTTTCAGACCAATATGTGCATTCACTCGCCGAGATACGGACAGGCGATCGCAGCTAGGGCCATTAAGTCCGGCGCCCTAGCCGACATTTCCCTCAACGTAATTCGCCCGTACTATCAAAGCAAATTTGCAGTAGTTGAAAGCACGCTAGAACACGCAATGCCGAAGGATTTGCCATGGTTCTTGCACCGAGGCGAAGGAGCAATCTTTGCCTGGTTGTGGCTCAAAGATTTGCCAATGACTGATTGGGAAATGTATCAAGAATTGAAAAAAGTCGGCGTGATTGTGGTACCGGGAAGTTCTTTCTTCCCCGGTTTGCGGGAAGATTGGCAGCACAAGCACGAGTGTTTGCGAATTAGTTTGACTGCGACAAATGATGAGATTGAAACTGCGATGAAACGTTTGGCTCAACTGGTAGAAAAAGTTTATCAATAGCAGTTGTCAGACAGATGAGGTACGTTGTTGGGCTTCAGCCCTCTTAGTTTAAGCGGTTATGTAAGCTGTCAGTCATATAGCGGTTCTCAGACAGATGAGGTACGTTGTTGGGCTTCAGCCCTCTTGGTTTCAGTGGTTATATAAGCTGTCAGTCATACCTCATCTTTTTGAGAAAGGCTATATCTTAATTTGTTATTAGATGACACGGCGGTTTTTACCGCCCGTCTTCTTTGTACTCGTTACTAGAACGAACCAGTTATAGCATTTATCAGAAAGATGATGAATGTAAATGGAGTTTTTGATGCCACCTCGCTTAGTATATAATCACTACTCTCAGAGGGCCCAAGCCCAACAACGTACCTTACTTTTTTGAGAACCGCTATATATCGTTTATGGTTGCATCGGAATGATTTAACCTTACTAGGGCGCAGAGGACACAGAGAGAGAATAGAGAGATTAATACAGGAGGATGAAGAGTGGATTTGATATTAAACCAGAAGCGCCTTCTTCCTTCTTCCTTCTTCCTTCCTTCTTCCTTCGATCGACTACAATTTAATAAATATAATTAGAGGCACGGTAGTTATGGCAGTGCAATTAATCAAAAGATTGCTCACCGTAGAAGAATATCATTTAATGGGTAAAGCTGGTATTTTTCCCCAGGGCGATCGCGTAGAATTGATCGAAGGAGAACTTGTACAAATGGCCGCAATTGGAACTCGCCACGCCGGATGTGTCAACCGCCTCAACAGACTCTCGGCTGCAATTCCCGAAACAAGAGCGATTATTGCTATCCAAAATCCTGTTCAGTTGACCGATCGCACTGAACCTCAACCTGATGTAGTATTCCTACAACCCCGTGCTGATTATTATTCAACGGCACATCCTACACCATCAGAAGTTTTGCTGTTGATAGAAGTATCTGATAGTACGGTAGATTACGATCGAGATGTGAAAGTTCCCATTTACGCGCGATCGCAAATTGCAGAGGTTTGGCTAGTAGATTTAGAAGCACAATGCTTAGAAGTATACCGCCAGCCAACACCCAACGGTTACAGTTTAATCCAAAAGTTTTGGCGCGGTCAACAAGTTTCGCCTCTAGCATTTCCTGATTGGGAAGTGAATATCGACTTCGTACTCGGATAGTTGCAGCAAGGGGAGCATCTCAGTTTTTCATTTATAGTGCGAGCGTCCTCGCTCGCGAGTATTATACACCTCGCGAGCGAGGACGCTCGCACTACAATAAAAAATATTTTTTGCAACAATGAGATGCTCCCGCAGCAAGCATTCCCAATTACCCATTCCCAATTACCCATTCCCAAAATTAAACTACCCGATAAACAAAACTTAAAGTCGCCCAAACATTCACATCCAAAGCCAAATCATCCGTCGATATCCCCAGTTTCTGCACGCCCGGAATACTAGCCACGTGCAAATCTTCCAACACAGCCCGCGCCACATTTAAAGGATTCAACAACATCACCGGCAAAGTATCCCTTGTTTGCTGCATTTCCGCTGCTATTGCAGCCAAAGTGCGATCGAACGAATTCTCACTAACTATAATCAAGGTTTCCGCCAAACCCACAGCCCCAGACACCGCCAAGCCCAAAGCCCCAGCCGCTGGCACGCTCAAATTATCCCCAGGGGCGATCGCCATTGACATCGCACCAGCATCACTTTCAGCCTGATAATTCATCGCCAACAACCGTCCAGCGGTATCCGAGGAAAACACCGCAGCATAAACCGGGCGATCGCTCTCGTTATATAATCTATATTGAATTCGGCTGCCGATCGGCAAACTTAGTATACCCAAGTTACTCGATTTCTCGCTTGGAGCGCTCAGGGGTTCCAACCGATAATCATCACTCGCCCGCACCGACTCCCGCTGCACCATCACCCGGGCTTGCGGCGCTAGAGTTGCCAAAACCGCCCGCACCTTCAGCCGCGAAGATGTCTCATTGACAGTCAGCCGCAGCAACTTCCCCGCCTGTAAAGCTTTCAACTGCGGAATCAACCGCTGTACCGCCACCTTAACGGCTTCTCCCCCGTCGCCCTGAGTGTCGGGAATCAGCATTTGGCTGACAGAAAACAAACCGTAGCGGCCTTGATACAAAGCAGGCTCGTAAGCCGCAGGAGTCTGAGCTACAATGGTTTCAGAGACTCTCCCGAACCGAAAGTCAGCCGGTTGCTCGCTCCCTACGGCTGAAACTTGCGGCACTGTCGCGAAAGCACTGGTAGCATCCACCCGCTCGATTCGTTCCAAACCAGAGTCTAAAGCTACTGTTAAACCGATGTTTCGCGGCAATACCCGAATTTCTTCCCTCACCAAATCGCCGGCTGTTAATTGCCCTTTTGTACGATCGAGCTTATCTAAAATTTGAGCTTTTGCAGACAAACCGGTGCGCGATCGCAGCAATAGTCGTGAAGTATAGTTGCTATCCTCTAGGGAATCGCCCTCTTTTTCATCCACCGCAAACACCGAACCCTCGCAGCACTCCAAAACCCCAGCCGACAACCCGCCCAGCCACAACTGCACCGTTTTGCCGCCATCTTCCACCGCCGTCACAGCCCCATCAGCAGCAGCGGAATTTAACATTAAACTTGTGGCAAAATTCAGCGCCGGTGCGGTTGTTAAATTGTCAGGGCGAATTTGCGGTTGCTGCGATAATCCCGCTATTTGCTCGACTGTGCCCGCCGCCCGACTAAAACTGACGCTGAAACTGCTAGCCGGAGTCGCTAACCACAGACTTTGGGTGAGGGCGTAGGTAAACAAACCCGCAGTAAATCCGTTCCACTCTTGTTCCCCGGCGATTTGAGAATTAGCGGCCGCACTCAGCAGGGCGATCGCAGAACCATTGTTTTTGCCTGCATGGAGACCTTCGGCAAACGTTAATTCTGCGAGGCTTGGCTGCCCGATGGTGGGGCGCGGACGAGAACGGATGCGAAAGTTGCCGTTTTTGAGGAAACCCGGATAGGTGTGACTGGTGTCGAGGATGGCGATCGTATTTTCTGTGGCGAGCGATCGTACCAACTGCAACACCGTTTCCTCTAAAATATCGTTGACCGATCGATTTTCTAACAGCGGTACCACGTCATCAGCAGGTACTAAACTGTTTTGCATTTTTGCCGGAGAGTCTCCAAAACTAACTCGACTACCGCAGCCGCTAAAGTGAAAAACCACCACATCACCCGGTTTTGCTTGTTCCCTCAAATGAGTTACAAAAGCCGTCTCGATATTGTCCCTGGTAGCGCCAGCATCAGTCAAAGTCAGAATATCCGACGGCGCAAACCCAAACCGATATACCAGCAATTCCCGCTGCAATTCCACATCCGTCACACAGCCGTGTAGGGGCGAATCTGGATATTGGTCAACCCCCACCAACAAAGCCAATTTACGCGCTGTTGGCTGGGCTAAAGCTTCCAAGTAGCGCGATCCCAACCGCAACCATCCAGCCTCGCTGATTCCGATGGCGGCCAGCACCCGGCCAGCTTGCTGCAAAAATTCCCGCCGCTTGAGTCCCATTTTTAAAGAGTTTTGAATTTTATGTTTTGAATTTCAAGTTAAATACCCCTCTCTAATTTTAGGGGCTTTCATTAGATTGTGACTTATACCAATTCTGAAAACTTATACAACATTAGTAGGATGCGTCGCAAATCTCAAAACCCTGGAATCCAGTAGATGCTGACTGTTAATTCTTAAGATATAGCGGTTCTCAAAAAAGTGAGGTATGCCCTAATGCCCGGTTTTGCGGGTTTTGCCGGCGCAGGCCTATTCCCTATTCCCAGTCGTACCTCATATGAGATCTCGAAAGGCTATAACTTCGGGAGCATCTCATTTTTGTAAAAAGCATTTTTTTCTTATAGTGCTGTCCCCGCTCGCGTATTATTACGATACGCGAGCGGGGACAGCACTATTAAATGCAAAACTGAGATGATCCCATAACTTCTAAGTTTTAACTTTTGAGTTTCAAGCTTAAATTTTACAATTTAAAACTCAAAACCCCCAACTCAAAACTATTCAGAATGCCACCAATACCAAAGTTCAAGACTTAAATCTCGTAACTAAAAATATTCATAGCCTTCGCCAATTCGGCGGCGACTTCGGGTCGAGAAAACTGCGGTGGTGGCAATTTTCCAGCGCGCAGCATCTCGCGCACTTTGGTTCCCGACAAATGCACCCGCTGTTCCGGAGTGCTGGGACTTGTTTTAGTTGTACCCATTTGTTCCGTCACCTTGCAATAGAAAGCGTGCTCGAATTTCATCGGCACAATTCCCAATTCAGAAGGCTCGAACTCGTCAAAAATGTGTTGGGCGTCGAAGGTGCCGTAATAATCGCCAACTCCAGCATGATCGCGCCCGACAATAAAGTGAGTGCAGCCGTAGTTTTTGCGAATTAAAGCGTGAAAAATTGCTTCTCTGGGGCCGGCGTAGCGCATCGCCGCCGGATTAATTGCCAAGATTACGCGATCTTTTGGATAGTATTTATCTAGCAGAATTTCGTAGCAGCGCATCCGCACGTCAGCAGGGATATCATCATCTTTAGTTGTCCCGACTAGCGGGTGCAAAAATAATCCGTCTACTGTTTCTAAGGCGCATTTTTGGATGTATTCGTGGGCCCGGTGGATGGGGTTTCGGGTTTGGAAACCGACTATGGTTTTCCATCCTTTTTCTTTGAACAGGATTCTCGATTTCGCCGGGTCAATTTGGTATTGCGGAAACCGCGCATCTAGTTCGCGTTCCAGCAGCCAAACTTCGCCTGCGAGGTTCACTGGCCCGGATTGGTCTACTACTTGGACGCCCGGGTGTTTGAGATCGTCGGTACGGTAGACGTTGAGGGCTTCTTCTTCTTTGCTGTAGCGGTATTTTTCTGCGAGTTCCAAGATACCGGCAAATTCGCCAGCCGGGGAGTCGAGGCGGACTAAGGTGCCTTCTGTGAGGGTGTCGGCGACTGCTTCGCTGACTGAAAGGGTGATGGGAATCGACCAGGGGAGGCCGTTGGAGAGGCGCATTTCTTTGACTACCGATCGATAATCAGCTTCTACCATGAACCCTTTGAGAGGACTGAAGGCGCCGATCGCGATCATTTGCAAGTCAGAGATCGATCGATCCGAAAGCTGGACTCGCGGCAGGGACTCTGCTTTGTCAAAAAATTCCTGTCTTTGGTCTAGTGTCGCAATGCGGTTGACCAGGATGCCGCCGTGAGGGGCAATGCGGTCTGAATGCTGGCTCATGTCGATTTGAAGTTGTTGGTTTTATCTGCCAGAGTACATACTACCAAGGCCAGGCCGTAAATCTACATTATTTTTTAATTTTTCTGGAGTTTTGCAGAATGCTGATGAAGGCGGGGCTGCGATTCTTTAAGGAATGAGAATTAAATAACTTACAATTTTAATTAGACCTCTTGCAAAAATCCTTTTAACCAAATTTTGGGACGGGCTAGAAGCCCATCCCACAAGAAAAAAGATTTTTGTGGGATGGGCTTCTAGCCCG